>CAYQKF010000076.1:0-24645 GCA_964417935.1 uncultured Pirellulales bacterium | reverse complement strand
GCGGTTTATGTTAGCCTGTTAGCTAACATAGACGTATTATACCATATTATCTAAAATAAGTCAAAGAATAAGGGCGAAAAATGCACTTTTTCAAATTAATATTTTGTTAGTTTGGGAGAGATAGGGAAGCTACAAGATTATCGGACGTTGCGGTTTTGGGTTGGTGGAAGTGATTATGTGGTATGTGAGGGAGGTGGTTGGAGTGGAGTGGGAGGGGTGAATGACTCGGGAGCCGATCTGTATATATCGCCTAATAGCGGTTTATGTTAGCCTGTTAGCTAACATAGACGTATTATACCATATTATCTAAAATAAGTCAAAGAATAAGGGCGAAAAATGCACTTTTTCAAATTAATATTTTGTTAGTTTGGGAGAGATAGGGAAGCTACAAGATTATCGGACGTTGCGGTTTTGGGTTGGTGGAAGTGATTATGTGGTATGTGAGGGAGGTGGTTGGAGTGGAGTGGGAGGGGTGAATGACTCGGGAGCCGATCTGTATATATCGCCTAATAGCGGTTTATGTTAGCCTGTTAGCTAACATAGACGTATTATACCATATTATCTAAAATAAGTCAAAGAATAAGGGCGAAAAATGCACTTTTTCAAATTAACATTTTGTTAGTTTGGGAGAGATAGGGAAGCTACAATATTATCGGACTTTGCGGTTTTGGAGTGATGGAAGTTCTTATGTGGTATGGGAGGGAGGTGGTTGGAGTGGAGGAGGTGGTTAGAGTAGACTGGGGGAGGTGAATGGCTCGGGAGCCGATCTGGATATCTATCGCCTACGGGCGGTTTATGTTAGTCTGCTGGCTAACATTCGGGTATTTTAACATTTTTCAAACATAAGTCAACAAAAAAACGGCCAAAAAATAACTTTTTTTGGTCATCCTGAGCACATTCGACTACCACTTCGGTTGCCCCTTCGGCTGCGCTCCCCCCTTCGCTATCCTTACTTCGCCAAAGCTACGAAGGAACCAGCTACGGAGGGCAGGGCTTCGGCTAATTCAGGGTAAACTCTGTTGAATGGATCCAAACGTCAAATGACAAAACAGGCTCGTACGAGCAGGCCTTATGACTTCTGAGCGGGCGAGGGTAAAGGGGATGGTGAGAAAGAAACACCGACTCTCTTTTTTATAGTGTAAAGCCGCTGTTTTAGAGGCATTCACAGACAATCCTGAGCCGGTCTGACCTGATTAGTGTCAGACTGGAGTTTACTTCCTGTTCCTACATTTGATTCAAACAGTAGTAGCACTTTACGGTATCAAGGCCCGGTTATAGATACGAACATCATCAATCAGGCCGGACCAGAAGGAGCCTGTTTCCATGGCCGTGCCGGCACCGATGTACAGACCGTTTTCTGAGGCTTCCAAATTAGCCTGAGTGTCTTCAGCCACGGCGACGTCATCAACGTAAAGCGTTCTGTACGAACCATCCCACACGAGAGCTATCCGGTGCCAGTTGCCATCTGTGATTACTGTTTGTGACTGCAATGGTTTTCCAGAGCGGCCGGAACCTTTAAGCTCTGTCATCAGGTTACCTTCGGATGGATCTGCCAAAAGCCAATTCACGCCGCCGATTTGCGACAAAACGGCCTGGCCTGGAGCACCACCCATGACCCAGGCAACCACACTGAATGCGCCAACCGCCGGATTCAAAACAGGATGGGTACTAATATAATCATCTATACCGTCAAATTGAAGCGCTCCAGCCACCACACCACCGTCAGGTTGCCAAACCGGGCCGCCCATTAAGGCACCATCGCAATCGGCAGCGCTGTTATAGGCGATACCGCCCTGTGCTTCGTCCAATGGCCAGTGAGCTATCAGCGTGGGATCATCAACTGGCTGTCCCCAGTAGCTCATCAAAAGCTCCAGATCCAAAGCGTCCACAACTCCATCGCCAAACGGCGGTGGTGCTATGTCAACCACTGGGTCGTCCTGACCCCAGGATTGGATAAGTCTCAAGAGGTCTTTGATGTCCACGATGCCGTCGCCGTTAAAGTCAGGTGATGAGACGGTGAGTCCGATGTCATATTCCTCTACCGTCCCATAAGCTGTCCTGATCCAATAGCCCATGCCGCCAATGACATAGATCTTCCCATCCACCACGCTGGTACGAGGACCAAATCTTCCGGTGGGCATGTCGGATGCTGTTGTCCATGTATCCGTCGCCGGGTCATAGACTTCCACTGTGGCCACACCCGGGTAGCCTGAAACACCCGGAACATAACCCCCGATGACATAGATCTTCCCATCTACCACGCTGGTGGATAACGCGTGTCTTGCGGTGGGCATCTCAGACTTCTGGGTCCAGTTGTCCGTCGCCGGATCATACTCGTCGACCCTCCGAGAACCCCCATAGCCGCCAAAGACATAGATCTTCCCATCCACCAAGCTGCTGAAACCGGCTCCTCTTCGCGCTGGTATGTCGCCCTTCTGGGTCCAGGAGTCCGTGGCCGGATCATACACTTCCAACGTCAGAACATGATTTCGGTCAGGTCCCGACGCGTGGGACCCGCCAATGACGTAGATCCTGCCATCCACCACGTTGGCGGAATGGAAGCCTCTTTCACTGGGCATCTCAGACTTTGTGGTCCAGGTGTCCGTCGCCGGGTCGTATTCTTCCACCGTCGAGAAAGTCTTCACCGACGTGTATGAAGATGAAGAACCTGCGCCACCGCCGATGGCATAGATCTTCCCATTCACCACGCTGGTGGATAATCCCTGTCTTGCGGTGGGCATCTCAGACTTCGTGGTCCAGGTGTCCGTCGCCGGGTCGTATTCTTCCACGGTACGCAACGCCTGATAAACAGGTCCAGCACCCCCGATGGCATAGATCTTCCCGTCCACCACGCAGGTGGACAACTCCCATCTTCCCGTGGGCATGTCGGCTTTCGTTGCCCAGGTGCCCTCTGCTGCCAGACTCACGGAAGCCAGGCCCAATGCCAAAACCAAAATTGCTAACATTTTTGTCGTTTTCATCTCATTCTCCTTTGGAAAAAATTGTTATACCAGTTGTATTTGAATGTCGCGCTTTACATAAAGAGCAGCCGGCCATCCCCATCCCCGTTCTTGCTTTCGCAAGAAAGCACGGGGATGAGGCTGCCACCAGCCCGCGAGATTCTTCGCTTCGCTCAGAATGACATATGAATTGAAGGTCATTTTGACTTCTCCTCCAAAAAGCTACGAAGTGTAAGCACATATTCAGAGCAGATTGTCAATTGTTGAAACTACGCATCATCGCTGTTTGTTCCTGAAAATAGTCTACACGATTGAGACAAGTCTATCAAAAGAAAAATTCCTAAAAACGAGAATATTAATAAGGTATATTAGGATTTCTGCGTTTTTAGCCGAATAGAAGGGGTAACAGCGTTTAGAATGCACTACAGTTAGAAACAGTGAGTAACAGGGAGGGGTATATTTTGTTTTTGTCTGATGTGGCGAACGCAATACGGCGAGGGGATACTCGAAGGTGCCGAACCCATTCAAATAATTAATGATAAATGATTATTGATTATTGTTGGTTTTGAGATTGCCGCGGTGCCTTATAGGCACGTAAGTATTTGCTCCTAAGAAAATAAACGGTTTTTATATTGTGAGGGTTGAGATTGCCACAGTCGCCTGCGGCTCCTTCGCAATGACATTGTTGTTCAATTTTCTTTTGCATACTTCCTGAGAATCAGGTCAGGTGCTCTCAATGACACTCCGTAGGAAATTAAAAGTCAAAATGTAAATAGCAAAATACGTTTGACTGCCTAAAACCTTTCAATACGAGCATTATACTTTTTAGACATCCGCGCGTATTCTGGAGAACTAAAAGGCGCCCCAATCCTGTTTCCCCGGAATGTAATAGCTCGGACAAACAAAGCGGAACATATTTGAAATCTTCCGGGCTTTACCAGCTTTCGTTTGACCTTCAGCTTTCATTGCAGTTAGCTTATCGCCAAAGATTTCGGAGAAATACTCATCGGCCGCCTTGTGTCTTTCCTCTTCGGTATTGAACAGACTGCGAATTTTGGCTAACTCGCCGGGGTCCAACCAAAAACCCCCACAACCCGGACATTCATCAACTTCTACTTCCTTTTTAACACTGAAGAAGTGTCTCATCATCACTATATCATCACATTTCGGACACTTTAACTTCTTTGTATGGTCAGCCACTATGCTCTCATTTCGCTCTATGTCCAATAATTCTTCGCCCGCAGACTCATGCGGCTCATCAAATTTCTTAAGCTCAAAATTGTCAAACCAGATGCCGCCACAGCCACCCTTGCACACATCAACCGCCACATCCGAGACGGTTATTTCCTGTAACATATTTCCGCACGCAGGACAGTTCATAATCTGTTCTCCCAAAAAGGTTTACACTTAGAATTCTAATATACACGACTTACTAACACGTGCTCTCACAGATTTGCATTATTAGCAAATCTGTGGGAGCGATTTCAGTAAGTTATCAAATCCATGGTAACATTGCAACTATTCTCGGCTATTTTGGACGACTTTTATGGCAGTCCACACGTTTACACGTGTGGTAATTTACCCCATACGTAAGTATGGGGCAGGAGAAGCTGAAATCAGTTGAAAATTTGGTATGGATTGAGTAGTCTGTAGTCTAACGAAATCAGAGGTCTTAATAGTGCTGCCAAATCGTTTATATGGAAAATTCCGGATCAAATGGGTAATATAGGATAATATATGAAAGTCATGTTAAGCAATTTGAAGATGCGCAACTCGTCTCGGGCAAGGCAGTAGCGGGACAATTTACCTGTATCAAGGAGCTAAGATGTCAAAAACACACTATTTCAGTTTGCAGCCAAGTGAGACCGCAATCTTTCAGGCGGCCGCCAACATCTTCGCAAGCTACATTGCGGCAGGCCAGGTAACCGCCGAAAATCAAACAGAAATGATGGAGAAAGCAATTGCAGCTTCTATTTCCATGGCTCACCACGTCGATGAAGTAGTTATAAGTGACAAAGAGATGTCCAGCGGAACTGACAAGCCGGTGTTTGGTAAAGACGTCCAGAGAAAAAGCTGACATACTCGCTTTCATTCTTCGCAGCAGTCCTACTCTGCGAAGTCGCTACGTAGCACGAGAGCTGCTGCGAAGAACGAAGGCCAGACAAGGCCCGGCGAAAGAATGTAGGTATAATTCAAAGTGTGGCGTTAGCCGGGTGATAATCTTGCTAACTTCTATATACAAACGACGATTTCAAGCCGCTTCTGGCCAAATGTGGTCGGTGGCGGTAATGGTAACAGCAATCCCGCACCAATTGAGCTTAGGCTCAGGCCTAATTGGTGCGGGATGAGTGCGATTTGGTATTTTATTCGCCGGAAATGCTCAGCGGCACAGTTGAGCCAACCTTGAATAGAAAGTTGCAGCTTTATGAAATGTTGCAATTGCCAGGCAGAGATTCCCGATAGTGCTAAGTTTTGTCCAGAGTGTGGCTCTAATCTGGCTGATGCGGATGGTCTTCGAGAACGATGCATCATAGATGCGAATGAGTGTGAAATGTCCATTAGCGAGGGTGAGGGGAGCAGGCCATATATCCGCAGGAACTTTGACAGGCGGCTGTCGGATTGGAAACAAGCGGCCGAGCAGGCGTATGCGATAGCACAATCTAATCTTGGCTGGTGCTACGACGCTGGCTGCGGTGTTGCTCAGGATGAGACAGAAGCGGTGAGGTGGTATCGCAAAGCGGCACTCCAAAACGACGAGACCGCACAATTTAATCTTGGTGTGCATTACGAATGGGGCAGCGGCGTAGCTGAGGATAAGGTAGAAGCGGCCGAATGGTATCGCAAAGCGGCCGAGCAGGGATATGAAAAAGCCGGCGAAGCATTGAAAAAACTGACAGATAAGCTGGCCGAGGCTGAGAGAGACAGGGCAGAGAAGACCGCAGAGGCCGAACTAAAGTTCCGCACGGCATGTAAAGAGGCCCTGGCCGATGGCAAACTGACAGTTGATGAAAAACACGAGCTCAAGACGCTGGCTGAATCGTTCAATATCTCTACGGAAACTATGAAAAAACTATTTGACGAAGAGAAAAAAATCTTCTTTAAAAGCCGCAAAGTACAACGGGCCAGAGACGCCGAGCTAAAGTTTCGGATCGCATGCAAAAATGCCCTTGGCAACGGAAAGGTTAGCATCGATGAAAAACATAAGCTCAAAACGCTGGCCAAATCGTTGAAGATGTCTAACGAAGCTATGAAACAGATACTTAAGAATGAGGTAAAGATTTTCCGACAGAGCCATCCCAAAAAGCATAGTGGCTGAATCATTTTAACAGCGGTTTTGATAACTCTATCCATTTACTCTGGTGTCCACAGCGCTTCATACTCATCCGCTAAACACGTAAGCAGAAAAGTAGGATTGATATAGATATCAACCGGTTCGTTGTTCAGGATTGACACAATCTTGTCAACGTACATATTCATAAAGTCCTGCTTATCGTCAATCTGCACCTCATCCCGAATCCAAAGTCGTATCCGCTTGCCACGTTTGTCCCTAAAGGTCATAGCATCCGTGAACACGTAGTCAAATTTCGCAATCATTTCCGGCGAGAAAAGATGCAGCCATTCACGCCCTTCTGCCTGCATCGCCTTGTAAACAGGCTGGTCTTCCAAAAACTTCAAAAATGGCCGCTTTCTAAGAAAAGCAAAGCGTTATCGACATAAGATGGGATTGATTCTATGCAACTTGTGTTGGGCCACTGCCTCCACCAGCCATCCGGTTATGGCGGGCTTGTAATCGTAATCGTTGAGGTCGTATAGGTCATCAGGATCCAGAGGCTCAACACCCCCAACGATTTTTCCGAACGTATCGCTTTCAACGGCGTAAATTTTGCCATTCGTATGCTGCCAAAACCCCTTTATCGTTTTCATAATGTCTCTCCTCCTAAATTTTCGCTTGTCTTGGACCCCTTTAAAATATAAGAAATACTTTGCCGAGAGCAAAAATGCCATGGTTTCTCCGGTTATCTTGACAATGAACGTTCCATATCGGTATGAAGGCGGAGGGAAGGCGGATTCTTTAGCACTACCTGATTTGCAGCTTAGTAATTGCAAGAACATTAGATTAAAGGTATAATAGCTTTTGGAGTAAAATAAGGCTTAAACAGGGCAGAATTGAAGATTGGTGGGACTCGTCTCGGCGAAGGCCGAGGCCGTAGCGGGACAGAAGGCTTGTCTTGCGCATCTTGTTAGGAGGACCGCTAAATTCACATAGAAGCGAAAGGTATTACTATGGAGAAATCGAAAGGCTTCACTTTGATAGAACTTTTGGTAGTTATCGCTATCATTGCGATACTAATGGCGATATTGATGCCGGCATTGCAGCGGGCCAGAGAGCAGGGCAAACGTGTGGCTTGTCTTAACAATCTCAAACAGTTGACCCTTGCGTGGATAATGTATGCAGATGACAACGATGGCAGAATCTGTGCCGCCAACATAGGTCATTCAGATCATGGTTGGGTTGCTGCGATGGACGTCTCAGATCCCATCAAGGATCAGATAGCGGCAATGCAGAGTGGAATGCTGTACCCATATTGCAGTAACTTGAAACTTTACAAGTGCCCAACCGGCATACGAGGGGAGATGCGGACGTATTCCATAGTCAGCTCTATGAATACTAATCCGGGAGACTCCTGGAAAGGGAAGGTGTTTAAGAATAAGACAGAGATTCTTAGGCCTAACGAGAGGATCGTTTTTGTTGACGAAGGGCGGATAAGCAACTACGCTTTTTCAGTTTATTATAAAGAGGCGAGATGGCGGGACCTGCCTCCCTTGCGACACGGTAACGGGACAAACTTCTCATTGGCGGATGGGCACAGTGAGTACTGGAAGTGGAAAGACCCGCTGACGGTAAAGTTCGGCAATGGTGAGATTGTTGACCCTTACCAGCTTGGCAATCCGGATTTGATCAAAGTCCAGAAGGGCGTGTGGGGGAAATTGGGTTATACACAAAGTCAGTAGCTAACATCGTTTTCCTTAATATATGGTGGAGCCGCGCTTCTCCATACGTTCCTGAACTCTGTGAAAAAACAGGCTAAAGATATTGGCCAAATTTGAAAATTTGGGCAACTTCATCTTGACATCTGGGGTGCAGATGTGGTATAGTCTTATAAGAGGCAGAATACGCAAGTTCAGATGGCCATATTGTTGACAAATAGAGGTTTGTTTTGTTGAACCGGTTTATGTTTCTGCCGTCTCTCGGCCGGCGAAAGAGTGAAAGTTGGCGAGTAGAGTAGAAGAAACAATTAATCAGGAAGGAGAGTACCATGCTTAGAAAATCTATATTTATAGTTCCTGTTGTTTTGTTAGTGAGCCTGACTAACAGCGCGCTGGCTGACTGGACGGGCGCGGTGAGTAGCGACTGGTACAACGCAGGAAACTGGACTGGTGCAGTGCCCGCCAGCGGCGAGACAACCTTGATAGAATCGCTTGCCACAATCACTTGGCCGATCATAAATGGAGGCACTGCCGATACTGGACAACTCAGAATTGCCTATACTGATACCTACCAGGGTGAGCTGACGGTAACCGGCGGGGCAACACTGAATGTAAACGGTGAGCTGCGCATCGGGCGTAAGTCAACAAATGGCAGCGGGCAAGCAGTAGGAATACTTCATATCAGCGGCAACACAACAACAATCAATGTAACCGGGCGCATAGAACATGGGCGACATGGTGACGCTACTATCTATATGAGTGGTGGTTATCTGCACTCTGATTCCGAGCTTCGGCTGGCCTACAGGGAGGATGCTTTCAGTAAGGTTTACCTGAGTGGCGGAACTATTGACCTGAGTGCCAATCCTGGCATAACCATAGGCAACGATGACGTACCGGGCTTCGCCTTGATAGACATCTCCGGCAGTGGCACACTGACCTTGGCTGGTAATCAGGTCTCAACTATCGAGACTTATATTAGCGACGGCATAATTACTGCCTACGGTGGAGAGGGGGCCGTTTTAGTATCGTATGATGGACAAACCGATATCACTACGGTAGAGACTATTGGTGGGCCGGATGCCTCTGAACCAAATCCTGCCGATGAGCAAGCAGATGTGCCCCGGGATGCAGTCCTTAGCTGGAAGACGGGAATTGGTGCCGATAAGCACGATGTATACTTCGGGGATAATTTCGACAATGTGGACCAGGCTACGACGACAGTTGACCCGGGCGGTGTTTACCAGGGCCGAATCGACCCCAACATCTATACTGTCGCCGAGCGTCTTGTATTTGGCCAGACTTACTACTGGCGGATTGATGAAGTTGAGGCCGACGGTACTACGATTCACAAGGGTGACGTCTGGAGTTTTACTGCTGAGCTATTCGCTTATGCCATTGAGAACATTATCGCCACGGCTTCCAGCAGCGAAGAAGGTAAAGGACCTGAGAATACCGTGAACGGCTCGGGACTCGATAGCAGCGGTTTATTGCACGATAATGAAAGTGTAAACAATGTGTGGCTGAGCAGCCAATTGGGAGACCAGCCGACCTGGATTGAATATGAGTTCGACAAGGCTTACAAACTGCACCAGATGTGGGTATGGAACTCAAATGATAGTTTGGAGCCATTGATCGGTTTTGGGTTCAAAGATGTTACTATTGAATATTCAGTCAACGGCACCGACTATACGACATTGGGAACTGCTCATGAGTTTGCCCAGGCACCTGGTGCGTCCGGCTATGCACACAATACCACTGTTGACTTCGGTGGAGTGGCAGCAACGTATGTCAGGCTTACAGCTAACAGCAACTGGGGAGGTATCTTTAACCAATACGGTCTCAGTGAGGTGCGCTTCTTCTACATACCTATTCATGCAAGAGAGCCCAGCCCGGCTTCAGGGGCAACAGATGTGGACCTGGATTTGGCCCTTGGCTGGATAGCAGGAAGAGAAGCAGCGAAGCATGATGTGTATTTCAACTCTGACCAGCAGGCTGTAATAGACGGTACTGCCCCCGTTACCACCGTGACCGAGACCAGCTATGGTCCGTTGGCCCTTGATTTAGGCACGACTTATTATTGGCGGGTCAATGAGGTCAATGACTCCGAGACGCCCACAACCTGGCAAGGCGAGGTTTGGAACTTTACGACACACGAATATTTTGTCGTGGACGATTTTGAGAGCTACGACGACTCCGAACCAAACAGGATATTTGACACGTGGATAGACGGATGGGACATCCCGACAAACGGTTCCACGGTAGGACATGCTGAACCTGATTGGGATGCGGGAGAGCATTATGTTGAGACTCAGATTGTTCACAGCGGCTCTCAGTCGATGCCGTATTTCTACGACAACGATCTCAAGTACTCTGAGGCAAGCATGACACTGAGCTCCCAGCGGGATTGGACTGTAAGAGGCGTTGGAGAATTGTCGCTGTGGTTCAGGGGTTATCCGTCATCTTTCAGCACCTTCACAGAAGGGCCTGTTGGCACTTACACAATGACCGCACGTTCTGAGAACATCTCCGGCCAGAGCGACCATTTCCACTACGTCTATAAACAGCTTTCGGGACCCGGTTCAATTGTAGTAAAGGTGGAAAGCGTAACTAATACATCTGATAGCGCCAAGGCCGGTGTGATGATTCGTGACACGCTTGAGGCGGATTCCAAACATGCTCTCGTGTTCGCCAGGCCGGATGGCGGCGTCAGATTCCGCCGTCGAACCGAGACGGCTGGAGACAGCACAAGTTCCGTTGATAACAACCTGGCGCTCCCGCACTGGGTGAAACTGGAGCGCGATGCTGCGGGCTTGTTCACAGCCTCACATTCGACTGACGGCATCAATTTTGTGCCGGTAAATGATACAAGCCTCGGCTCGAGCGATAGCGTGCAGATGGATACTCTTGTTTACATAGGATTAGCGTTATCCAGCAATAACCCTGAGGAAACTTGCCAGGCCGTGTTCTCCGAGGTCAGCACTACCGGCACGGCCATAGGGCAGTGGCAGTCCCAGGAAATAGACATACCAAGCAACGATCCTGAGCCGATGTACGTGGCTCTCAATGGCAGCGCAGTGGTCTATCACGATAATCCCAATGCAGCGCTGATAGATGACTGGACGGAATGGAATATCGACCTGCAGGAGTTTGCAACTCAGGGCGTGAACCTGACTAATGTCAATACTATTGCTATTGGCTTCGGCGATAAGAACAATCTTCAGCCCGGCGGTTCAGGTTTAGTGTACTTCGATGATATTCGGCTGTATCCTCTGCGTCCAGAGCCGGAAGCCGATTTAACTGGCAATTAATTGCGTAGTTAAAAGGGCAGATTTGCACCAGTTCGGGGCCTATACTGATTGATTCAGTGTGGGCCCCGTTTATTTTCATAAGCGTTAAGGTTGCTCCGGATTACTTAATCGCGAAAAAAATGTGAGCTTGACAAAACATCCCAAACTCTATTATGTTGTAATTTTAATGAACATTACTGACAGCCAACAGGTGACAAAAATGACATGCAAACATACGCCCATATCTATCACATTTCTATCATTGCTTCTTGCAATCGCAAGTTGCAGTACTGAAACAACAAATCGCAAGTCCGTGAAAAGATCGGACAAGGTTGAGCTGCTGCGAGATACATGGGGCGTTCCCCATATCTTCTCCGACACCGACGCCGGTGCAATGTACGGCCTGGGCTATGCTGCAGCAGAGGACCGCGCGTTCCAGATGTACTACAATCTGCGTATAATTCAGGGTCGCCTGGCGGAACTTGTAGGTGATGTGAAAATCGGTGTCACCCGCAGACTACCTCAGGGCAAGAACTCAGCCCTGCGTAATGATATCAAGATGCGCACCATCGGATACTCCTGCGCGGCTCAAAAGGTTGCTGCCAACCTCGACAGCGAGACCCTCTCCCTTCTCCAGGCGTACAGCGCCGGCGTCAACGACTACATCAACAATCACCCCAACGACCTGCTATATTTGTTTGACAAGCTCAATTTGGAACCTGAACCCTGGACGCCCGCTGCGTGCATTGTATCCTGGTGGCGGCTGGGTCTTTTTTTCTCTGGTGACGGTCTGCGTGAAATGCTTCCCTATTATGAGATTAAAGACGGCACGAGAAGTAGAATGGTGGGCAAATGCCCACCCTACCAATCATTTAAAGAAGAATTTTCTATGTACAAAGTTGGAGAGTGTATGAAATCATTTTTTGACAGACAATTTTTGGTTGTCAATACTCATTCACAAGGTGTAAGAACGCCACTTTTGTAATTGCGAGGCCACCGTCTTGCTTTCAAAGGAAAGCAGGTTGCCACGGCAATCTCAAATAATCAATCACCAATTATCATTTGAAAAGGTAGGGTGTGCACTGCACACCGTTAAGCTGTGCCGGTTCCGGCTCTGGTGCCGGCTGATACAGCCGAATGTCATCAAAGAACACTAAACCTGAACCGCCGGCCTGTCCCGATACATCGGGATTCTTGTCGCCAAAACCGATAGAAATCGTATTGACATTGGCAAGGTTCACACCTTGGGCTGCAAACTCCTGCAAGTCGATAGTCCATTCCGTCCACTCATCTATCAGTGCCGCATCGGGATTATCGTGATAGACCGTCGCAATACCGTTGAGATTCACATACATCCGCTCAGCAGCATTAGACGCATCACCGTAGAACCACAGCGACAGTACTCCAATACCTTCTTCCGTCCAATCACGCGCCGAGACCAACGTCATTGTTGCCTCAGAGTACATGAAATTGTTGTCGTAGTAAAGCGGCATCGACTGACTGCCGCCGTGAACATTACCTGTCTCGGCAAAAGGAGGATCGGCATGTCCTGCCATAGAGCCATTCGTCGGGACTTCCCATCCGTCTATCCACGTGGACCATATCTCGTCGGGCGGATAGTCGTTGTAGTCCTCAAAATCGTCCACTATAAGGAAGTCGGCTGTCGTAAAGTTCCAGACATTGCCTGTCCACGGACTGTCGGGATTGACGTTATTAACCTCATCAATACGCCAATAGTAAGTGGAATACCACTGGAGTTTTCCGGGGTCATAGCTCTCAGAGCCAAGGGCCCTGGTGCCTTTGTACTCAGGCGAAGTTGTATCAGCGTTGCGTACGGTATTTTTATCTATGCCGAAATATACCTGATGCGAAGCTGCATAGACTCCCGGCGACCAGCTAAGAATCTGTGTCTGCTCTACATCCACAGCGCCATTAGACGGATTCGGGTTCCCGACGGCGCCCTGAGTAGTAAAGCTCCAGACGTCGCCTTTATATGTCTCAATGCCATCAAACTCATCGACCCGCCAGTAGTAAGTCTTACTCAATTTAAGTGGACCGGGAGTATAGGTTGTGATTCCCTGTGGAACACCTTCAGTAGCATTATTCACATCATCAAAATTCTCGCCGAAGTAAACGGTGTGCAATCTCGCACCGAAACCTCCCGTCCAGCTAAGCTCCACATCCGGGTCTACTAACTCGGCACCATCAGCCGGGTTGGGATTGTATGCAGTCTTGGGAGGAATACTAAAGCTCCAGACATTGCCTTTCCATGGACTGTTCGGCTCGGTGTCATTAACCTCATCGATTCGCCAGTAGTAGGTTGTGCCGGGAACAAGACCGTCCGGATAGGCAAATCCGAGAAAGCCAACAATAAGCTTTGTTTCGGTATGGTTGCCTAAGAACGTACCTTCGGCTCCGGCATTCACGTCGTCAAAATTCTCGCCGAGGTACACATCATGCGAGGCCGCAAAATCTCCCGGCGACCAGCTAAGGCTCACCCACGTATCCGCACGTAGGGCGCCATCAGCCGGGTCGGGGCCCAGAGCATACGGATATCCTTCAGCGCCTTGCATAGAAGCCTGAATCTCTTCCTGCATCAGCGCCTCGTCGTAGATGCGTGCGTCGTCGAAAAAACCAACAAGATAATGGGTCGGCGGATTCATATCTCTTCCGGCTCCCAGAATTAAGCGGCCAGTACTGGTCTCTATCGTACCTGTAGAATCCGCTGCTCCAATCTCTTCACCATCCAGATATACGGGCTTTCTTGCCCCGCTGCTTCGTTTTGCCTGCACCTGCCGGTATCGCAGGCCCAGGTGTCGGTAACACCGGCACAGGTGCGAAACAAACGGCGGGGGCTGCGAAGAAAGATTCGGAAATCGAAATACAACCTCCTTCCTTCAAAAGCCCAAAAAACTACACAAATTTCATTCGTCAGAGGAGCAGAATCAACAGATATAAATCTATATGAGCCTAAGTCTAATCAACTTTATTTATCCTACAGCAGCCACCTTCTCGTCAAGGAAAATCTCTTGATAATGACTGGCACACTGGCATGTTTTTTGATAAAACCATACAATAGACAGCCCAACTCAGCTATTCCCTCACCATATCGGAAGGCGGAACTCGACCAGCAGGGCACATTGTTTTGCTTAGCAAGCCGAAATATCTCGACCACGTCTGCCAAGATGATTTTTTTTCATCACACCGTCCAGGATATATGATAAGCTACTAAGTTCTATAAGGTTTCGTTAATGGATTTTTTCTACTTGCGCCGTGCTTTAAAAAACAAGGCTATTTTGCTTACAAGAAACTTGACCTGCCGAGACGTGGCTCTTGCCGCGACCAGCCGTGCCGGAGCCACGTCTCGGCAGGTGCGTCGCAGCGGGCTGGCACGGCTGATAGGAGCCGCCGATATGATAGAGATTCGACTTATGACAATCGATGACCTTAAGCTTGGGTTAAGATTAACTAAGCAAGCAGGATGGAACCAGACCGAATCAGATTGGCTGCGTTTTATGAATCTGGAACCGACAGGCTGTTTTGTGGCTGAACTGAATGGAGCTTCGGTAGGTACTACCGCTACCTGCATCCTTGGCCAGGTGGCCTGGATAGCTATGGTTTTGGTTGATGCCAGTACCCGCGGCAGGGGCGTGGGCACAGCGCTGTTGAAGCACTCTCTAAATTATCTCGATGAGCGAAAAGTAAAAACTGTTCGTCTTGATGCAACTCCTGTGGGGCAACCTATCTACGAGAAATTGGGGTTCACGCGGGAGTACAAATTAACTCGATTTGAGGGCGTGGTCCTCCAAGGCAAACCAGGGCCGGTCATGGCTAAAGCCACACCAGATACCTTCGCGAGCATAATTGAGTTTGATAATCGAATGACCGGCACAGACCGTGCGAAAATGCTTAGCAGGCTATTTGAGGAATTCCCGGCAAACATACGTATCATGCGGCACGGTGACATAGTAGAAGGATATATCACCACTCGCCCCGGAGCAAATGCAGTCCAAATAGGTCCGTGTATAGCTATGACGAATGCTGGTCAGGCTTTATTGTCTGATGTTCTGAACCGTTGTGCCGGAAGGACGGTATTTATTGACATACCTCTCGACAACGCAGACGCGGTAAAGATCGCACAGACAATCGGACTAAGAATTCAACGAACTTTTACGAGGATGTACCGCGGCGAACCGGTTAAGGACAATGTCAGAGCATTATGGGCCAGCTCAGGTCCTGAGAAGGGATAGCGGCTGAGCTGGCTATTCAATGCGCTGGTGTTGCACGGGCTTCCCGCCCCGCCGTAAGGCGTCCTCCGAAAGGAGTCCATTGGACTGTGGAGTGAAAACACGGCCAAGATGGCCGTGCCACCAAGCTTTCATGAATAGGGTGTGCACTGCACACCACCAAAGAAGAGGTGGGCGGTGCCCACCCTATACCTCTGCGGACACGACGAAAGGTTTTCTGTAGTTGCGCGAAAGATATTCGTTTGCTCTGTCGCTAAATTCGCCTACGAACTTTTCTTTGTCGGAATCCATTGACAACCAAGGGCCAAGAATCCGCGGCGTCTTTTGTACGTCCACAACATTAAGCAACAGGTGTTCCTGAAAACGCTCGAACGCATCCGGCAATTCCTTATTTGACCTGGTAGATTGCATTATTTCATCGCGTGAGGCCGCCTGGCCGAGCCTATAGGAAATATTTCCCATGTGACACAACGCAGTAGAGAGATGCCCTTCGAGGATATCGGCATTGAGGTCGCTGATTTTGCGGCTGCGCACAGCCTTGATGAAGTTCGCATGGTGACTGCCGCCTCCCGTAACTTTAAACTGTTTGATCTTTTTGCCATCATAATCGTAAGCCCAACCACCGGCGAAGTAACCGTCTTCGCATTCAATCGCCATATAAGCGCGAGTATTTCGGTACGTTGGGTCCATGGCTGGATCCCCCTTCTTGCGGGGCAGGTTACGCATTTCAAAGATGATTGGGGCCGGCTTGTAGTCAAAGAACACTACCTGAGTGTTAGGTGTCTGCCTGTCGTCGTCCCAGAGGAACTTACCACCAAAACTTATCACTCTCGGAGCCAGAGTGGAATACCCCAGCGCCAAGCGGCATGTGTCGATGAAATGGATACCATTATTGCCCAGGTCTCCGTTGCCGTAAGGCCACTGCCAGTGCCAGTCGTAGTGCAGGTTCTTGCGCATCAGCGGCACCATGGGCGCCGGTCCCATCCACAAATCATAGTTAACCGTCTCAGGAATGGGCTGAGGGCCATCGACCTTGCCGATAGGGCCGCGCGGGCTAAAGTAGTAGCAGCGTGCGCGAAGTATCCGGCCGAGATGACCCTGCCGGATGTACTCAAACGCCTGCATAAGCCCCTCGTCGGAGCGGCGCTGGGTGCCTGCCTGCACAATCCGATTGTATTTCCGGGCCGCTTCGACCATCTTACGGCCTTCCCAGATATTGTGTGAGACCGGCTTTTCGACATACACGTCCTTGCCGGCCTGGCAGGCCCAGACCGTAACAAGTGAATGCCAATGGTTGGGTGTGGCCGTAATAACAGCGTCGATATTTTTGTCGTCTAAGAGTTTGCGAAAGTCAACGTAAGTATCAACTTTTTCATTACGTTCTTTGAATTTCTTGACTTCCCTGTCGATAAGCTCTCGATCTACGTCGCACAGCGCCACTACTCGCACGCCGGGGATTTTACTAAACCATTTGATATGATTGCTCCCCTGGCTGTGAAAACCCACCACGGCCACGCGAACATCATCATTGGCACCAAGCACACGCCCGTAAGGCGCAAAAGTCATGGCGACACTCCCAGCCAATGAACGTTTCATGAAAGTACGACGTGTAAGGCGTTTCATAGTTATTGTCCCTTTATCTGATATTTTCTTTTGCAAACATCGCCAATTTTTGGCAGTTTAGTATATCAAATCTGTCTCGAAAATGCAACTTTTTTCCTCATCTCCTCGTAACTATCATAAAGAATACCAAGGCGCCCGGAAACGGGCGGCTCGTGATTGAATCACACAAAAGCAGGTAGGGTGTGCACTGCACACCACCAAAGAAAAGGTGGGCGGTGCCCACCCCACCATGTGCGGTTATATCAGCGAAACGAGATAATAGATTATGCTGGCTACCGTAACGCCGATCGAGATAAGCATAGCGATATTCCAAACCAGCGCTTTTACGCCCGTTGGTTTGTTTTTGCCGAGATACCTTCTGCTGTTGTTGAGAATGAAGAAGGCAATGAAGGCAATGGGCAGCATCAGGCCGCAAATCGCCGAGGTAGGTATGGCGACCCAAGGCCCGAGATACTTCCAGAGCACCACACCGGCTACGGCTGGAGCAGGGAGCAGGCAGGCCAGCCGGTAACGCCAGCCACTCGGCTCGATGCCAAATATTTCGCATACGGCAAAGCCGCTAATAATCATGTGCATAGTAATCGAACTTAAGGCCATTCCCAATATCCCTAAGCCAAAAACGATCCGCGAAAAGAACATGCTCAATCCCGCAGACTCAAGCATGGCCGCTGCCGTGATGGGTGATAGTTTCGTAGAGCCCGAAGCAAATTGCACGGGGTCATAAATGGTACAGCCGGTCGCAATAACCATAAGAGACGTTGCGATACAAAACGGCAGCAGCATGCCAGTCATCAAATCGAATCTGGATAGGCCTCGATGTTCCTTGCCCCAGCCGCGTGCAAGTAAAGTATAAGGAAAGAGAAACGTGGCGTTTATCCCGGTAGCTGCGCTAAATGCTGCCATTACAATAGAAACTCCCCGCACATCCGTCGGAATATGCAGAGGTAAGAAGCCTTTGAATAGCTTGCTCCACTGTACATCCCTTTCTATTGCTCGGCGCACTATCACAATCGTGAAAGCGAGGATAATCATCCAGACAAGACCTTTTAGGATACGTTCATAGAATCTGACTCCTCTATGTCCGCTACTATAGCTCCAGGCGACGATAGTTGATATGGCCAGGAAAAAGAGTCCGATGCAAATCAATACCGCCGTCTGCGAGGTGGATGATGACGGCTGCCAGCCAGTAACGGCCTTGATCATATCGTCAGTCATTCCGGCGGCCAGTGCGTATTGGGGCAAATGCCATATCATCGTTGCTAACAGCGCCCCAATTGCCCAGCTCCAGGCAACAATAGGATGGATGTAACGCTTCATTGCATAAAAAGGGCGGACTCCCGTGGATAAGGTTTGATACGATATGGCTGAGAACATAATGATACCCAGTATCATCGCCAATGGCTGGACCCAAAGCAATTTATACTGAAGGAACGCACCGGCAAAAAGTGAAGCCATAGCACTTCCGCTTCCCAGCACGAGAGCACTTTGCAACCAGCCGGGGCCTGTTTTGCCAAAATACGCCTTCCACCGCACCAGAAGGCCTTTGCCCTCAAGCCCTGCCAAATCGGCCTTTTCTTTTGCAAGAATCTCGGGGGCCGATGCAGTGAACATCGGCAGCCCTTTCACCAGGTCATCCCCGGCACAACTCTGATCCCGCTGATTCTTCCTCAATACAATATTCCTTTTCTTATCGTCTGCAAAACCGCCCGTCGTGGCTCGCTTTGCGGAGCCAAGCCGAGACAGGCTGACCTGACCCGCACTGGATTTTCGATTCGCATCATCAACTAATGAAGAGGCTGAACCTAAAACACCCAGTTCAAATTCTCGCCGGCACAGGTACTCACAACTGCTCAAATATGATACCGTCGTTCAGAATGCAATCCAGGGCTTTTTCAGAAGACATCAGTTTTAACGTGTTATGACGCCGTCAAACGTCAGATTCTGTGGGTTGGATAAATAGCTTTCGCAGGCAACCTTGATGCTTATAAAGACAAACGGGGCCCATACCAAACTCATCGGTATAGGCCCCATGATGGTTTAAGACAGCAACTCTATGTCTTTGGCGTTGTGGCTACGCTCTTTAGCTACGGCTACTTTACCTCATTAAGACAACTTCTCTGCCGGCAGAGCGTAGCCTTCAAATCAACCGTGCCGTCCTGATTCAGGTCTTCCTCAATCGAGAACGGCGATTGTTACCTGTTGCCCGCAAGGTACATAATCTCACCATCAGACAAAGCCCGGTTGTATATCATGACCTCATCAAGGAGGCCGTCATAGAAACGTCCGGTGGATTCCGGGTTCTCGCCTAAGAGAAGAGGCATTTCATTAGTAGCAACTCCATCGAGATCTGGATTTTCAGTCTCTGCAACTCCGTCAACATAGACGATGGCACCAACATTTTTCTCACACGTTCCAGCGATATGATGCCATTCATCCAAGGGCAGCTCAGTCACCGAGTTTGCTGCCTGCCAGCCCCTGGCACTACCTGTGAATCCCCAGTGAACGCCTGTGGTATAGCTGTTGACACCAAGCCTCCAGGCAGTTTCACCTTTCATAACAATACCCATCCACTCAGTGGTGACCGACCTGATGCTTACCCAGGCCGAGACGGTTATCGCATCGCTAAGGTTGTTGAGTACTTCATTGGTCCCGCAGTCCACGTAGTCACCGACACCATCGAAATCCAGCGCCATTCCAGCAACTCCTTCGACAAAGTTCGGATCGCCAACTAAAGTACCGTTGAGATTGTTGCCGGAACTATCATTCGCGTCGTTATCCAGTGCGTAGTACGCAACCAGACCCTCGCTGCCGGGATCAACCGGCTGCGGAGGAGATTCGTACGCGCCGATGTCATAGGCGGCGCCTTGCGGACGCGAGTCACCGTTATAGTCGGTCGTCAGAGTTACACCGACAATAGCCGGGTCTACACCTGCGTCGATGGCCGGTGAACCTTCGGCTGGGACGTAACCGGCATCCAACAACGGGTCGGTCAGAATACTACCCGTCTCTACGTCCGGTCTCTGCGTGTTGTCAGCGGCGCTACCGTTTTGAAGCGTGTTGCCAAAGAATATGCAATTCGTCGCCGCGATCGTAAAAGCATCGTTGCGGGAACCCAGAACGTCGTCGCCATCGCCAACCACGTTGTTGGCGAAGATACAGTTGATGACTTGCGTTGCATCCGCCAATTCGTCATCCACGCCGTCAGCATCCGTGTCGGCGGCGTTGGCGTTGTTGTAGATCATGTCCTGATCATCCTGGTTGTTACCCACGAATGTGCAGTTGATAAACTTGGAGTTCCGCCTCACCTGACACATCCGGTCGGAAGCAGCAGTTGAAATGTTATTGGCGAAAACACAGTTCGTGACGGTCAGTTCACCCGATGACTCGTTTCCAATAAACAGGACGGTACCGTCATCCGCGGCAGTGTTTCCCTCGAACCAGCATGCGTCAAGGCGGATAATGGAGCCGACAGCGGATGATTGAATCGCGCCGCTATCGTCCTCAGCATTGCCGTTTAAGAAAACGCAGCGGTTAGCGATTAATGTTGTCCCGGGCGTGATGGCCGACGCCGAACCTCCTTGGACCTTGATATGACCGGCGTCACCGTCAGCGTCACCTGTTTCGTCTGACTCAGAAACGCCGGTTGGAGAACATGCATAGTTGCCGTTGAACAGACAGTCGTTGATGGTAACCACCGAGAGGCCGGTAATGTTGACCGCGCCCCCGTCATCTCCATCACCCGGAATAGGAGTATGATTGTTCAGGAAATCGCAGTTCGCAATGGTACCTACTGCCGCATTGCCGATGAAGATCGCGCCGCCATCGCCATCCTCATCGCCAAATTCATCTTCCTGTACTAATATTTGGGCGTCCAGCTCTGCCTCGCTAATTTCACCACTGCCGTCGGTGTCGATATGCACGAAACGGTGGAGGTCATCATCTTCGGTCCCCTCTGTCCCGTCTGCGCCTGCAAGACGAATGCCGCCGACCTCGCCATCTGCTTCATCAGGGTTGAGCCCGCCGCTGGCGTCTACGTCGAGCGTGGCAAAATTGGTCTTTAGATTAAAAGCGGCTGATGTGTAGGAGAACCGGTTGTTAGTGTCCGCGACACAGTTTTGAATGGTCATCCCTTCCAACACCCAGCCCTTCGGACCAGAATCGTTGGGATTTTCGTTGCCTTCATTGAAGCTCCTTTCGCCCCACGCGACGAAAGCGCGCGTAGTATCGTTACCGTCGATAATAGTCAGCCCGGCACCGGCGCCCTTGTAGGTGACGCCGTCTTTGATTTCGATCTGGGACGTTAAGTAGAACGTGCCCTCGGCGATCTCAATGGTATCGCTGGCCTTAGCGATAGAGTTCGCTGCCGCGATGTCTCCACCCGCTTCCACAGTGATCGTGGCCCCGGGAGGGACATAGTCGCCTTCGTACCATCTTGCGCCATCTATCCAGAAATCACCTGCTGCAAAAGCTATGTGGAATGTGATGCTCCCTGGACTTGTGTCCTCAGCAAAAACAGGAGTTGTTACGCTAAATTCAGTCCATTCTTCAGTCATGGTGAAGACCTGGTCACCATATCCCGACCATGGATCTGCTCCCAGTTCCGGCTTGAAATTGATATCCAGTGTACCTTCCTTGCTCTTGAGAAAGGCCGAAAGAGTGTATTTCTTGCCTGCTTCAAAAACATGACCTGCGTGCTGCAGACCGGCATCCCAGAAGTTCGCACCTGCTGCGGCAACCACAACATGTAAACAAGAGTCTCCCTCAATCGGAGCTTCGGGAACCACTGCGCCCACCAATTCCTGAACCACTTCTGTGGTAACGTCACCATAAGTGCTCCACGGATCAGGAACGCCGTCCTCAAAGCCGCCATTAGCCAGTATATTTACGATTTCACCTGGCACGGTAATTACGTCATCGACTTGTGCATGAGTTACCAGTGGGACAGCAAACATCACCAAAATAAAAGAAACTAAATAAATCAATCTTCTACACATAATATTCCTCCTTCAAAAAGAGTTAAGATAATTATGCTTTGGCTACACACCAAAACACTCGATGTTTCTGACAAACATCTAAAATCTAAAATCGCAAATCGTAAAAAGTTTATATTCGCCCAGGATAATTTCTCACGACTTGCCTCTGATTTACCACTACCTCCTTTCTTCGAAAGCGCAAAAATAAGCCGTTAATTGAAATGCAAAAAATTTGACTACGAAGCACTAAGCCCCTATTCCAACTCTGCACTTCGCACAAAACATAATAACTCCTCTCTATCGAAAAACCACAAAGATTCCACACGCCAGAGGACAAATCACACACAGAATCTACCAATTCTATTTATACTAAATTGCCTATATTACCGTCAAGAAAAAAATCTCCCTTTCTGCCGAAAAAAGATGAATTTTTTCGGTTTTTTTGTTCGCCCAGTCATCATGCCCAAATCTGAATTCTCTTTACCCACCAACTGGCTGACTGGAAGCAAAACGTATATTTCCATCCTCGTGTTAGCAGGAAAACACGGAATGATCAGCCCTTTGGCTTGACTTAACAACGGTCGTTCCGTATCGGAGTGATGTGGGACGAAGGAACGGCTGAATCTCCTAACGTTGGTGGTGATGCTGGCCATAGCCTTGGGCAGAGTGAAAGAGAAGCAGAAGGACAATATCAGAAGCCTTGTGCAGGCAGCTTGACTCCCGCTGTACGGGATACTGTAGTGGCCGGTAGCGTTGGACTCTGCGCCGAATCCGTCTGGGAGGGCAAAATCGGGTCTTATTTAGCCTATAATACGCCAAATTGATGTCTGAACTTGCGGCAGCGGTAAAAATGGCACTCTCAACTCGATCTGGTCTTTGAATTCGAGCAAAAAATGCTTACAACGCAAATGGCTTCTAACATTTTGCCCTTGACGAGGAAGTGGTTGATTTGGTATAAGGAGAATTGGTAAAGTTTTTGCCTGTGTAGAGCCTGCCTTGAATTAGCCGTAGCCCTGAGCAAAGTCGAAGGGGTAGCTGAAGGGGCGGTCAATTTTCGTATATTTCAATTAGCGACCGATGTTGGGCTTTTGAAGGAAGGAGGTAGTGTCAAGCCATAAAAAATTGTCCTGGTCAGATATAGATTAAGTGTAGAGAGTGCAAAAATATTATCGGTCGTATTGTTTGAAGTTGCCTACACCTCCTTGTCTGCTGTCGCAGACAGCAAAGGGGGTAACGCAGGCACAGGTGCGGTTGCGCAAGTGCAGGCAATTCGGGGCTTATCCCGAATGAATCGGTATAGGCCCTTTTTTTAAAAATTGATTAAGCCTATGACGGATCCCGCCAGGGGCGCGTCTGGCGACTTCGACTGCGATACGCCTGTTGGAAGTCCGCCCACGGCGGATATCCATATTGATTATCTTGCAGTCGCCGCGGCGCCCAGCCAGGGGAGATTGCCGATCCAATCCAAAAAAATATTTTTTCCCTTGACGTGAAAGCGGCTGCTTTGGTATAAATAGAATTAGTGAGGCCTATACCAGTTTATGTGAGTATTCACTGATTCTGGTTCTTTAACGTGCGGGATTTGTATTTTTCGATAAAGGAGGAGTAATTATGTGAGGTACGGAGTTGTAGTGGAAACTTTGTGCTCGTACCTGTGGTAACGCGAGTACAGGTGCTTCGCAGTGTGGGAATTTTACATTTCAATTAACCTATTTTTATTTTTTGAAGGAGGATTATTATGTGTAGAAAATTAATTTATCTGGTTTCTTTTGTTTTGGTGCTGAGTCTGGTTAGCAGGGTCTCGGCTCAAGAGGCGGACGTGCTCATCCGGAGCCCGGATGCATCCATGCCGATCATCGATGGTGTTGTGGACGATGTTTGGTCTGCTTCGACGGAACAGTCGATAACCATCACCGTTTCAGGAAGTGACCCCAGCGGACCCGCGGATTGCTCCGGTACCTGGCGGGCCCTCTGGGACTGGGAATATATATACGTACTGGCCGAGGTCACCGATGAGGTTTTGAATGCTGACTCAGGCATACCGAGCTCATGGAACGATGACAGTGTCGAGTTCTATGTAGATGGTGACAACAGCAAAGGGGCTACAGTGGACGAAAATGACCACCAGTACTGCTTTAGGTGGAATACTGAGGTAGAGACGCCGAGGGCGAATCACCACGGAGAGCCGAGCTTAGTGGGCATAGAATACGCGGTGGTCACGACCGGCGACGGTTATCTTTTTGAGTTCAGGATACCCTGGACGAGCATAATGGCTGAGCCGCCAACGGCTGACCAACTTATTGGCATCGAGGTATGGATAAACGATGATGACGACGGTGGTGATCGAGACTCGCAGATTTCCTGGTTCGGGACCGATGGAAACGGCTGGAACACTCCCAGCATGTGGGCAACAGGCCAGCTTGTGGCCGGCAACATTGCTGGGGCTCCCAAGCCGGGTAACGGTGTCATGCATACGGATATATGGGCGAACCTTGAATGGTTGCCGGGACCTACTGCGGTCTCGCACGATGTGTACGTGGGTGACAATTTTGACGATGTGAACGAC
>CAYQKF010000075.1:0-24696 GCA_964417935.1 uncultured Pirellulales bacterium | reverse complement strand
GAACCAGCAATGCTACGTTCAGAATCGTACACCACATAAAAAATGCTCTGATACTTTCGATATCCATGATATTTCTCCTTTATCCTTCTGAATCCAACAATGATTATACAGTCTGTATAAAATGCCAAACAATTTCGTATCCCTTATTCCGCTGCACTGTTCAAGATGTCCGCATAAAGCCTTTAGGTGAGTAGAATAATGGAAAAGGAGGGGAAAGGCAAGGGAAAAAGAATATCGAATATCGAACAAGGAATTCCGAATGATGAAGTTGCTAAAGTGAGCTAAAGTAAATTAAAATGCCTAAAGTGAAATAAAGTGCCGAAAGTGAGCTAAAGTTGGATGCTCGATGGTCGAATTTCGTCTGCTGTGTACTGTATTCTCCATCAGCCATGTAAGACGCAGGATTTTATTCTTCGCCAACATATTCGGAAATCGATAAACGTCCCTAATAAAACAGAGAGTTCTGAGCTGGTTTAACAGAGGGTTCTCAGGGCCAAATCGATGTTCTGCAAGAATTTCTTTATTTTTGAGAAGTTTTCATTGACAACATCTTTCGGTTGTGGTAAATAACGTGACTTTCGCCTTGCGTGAACTGGCGTGCACCAACTATTGATGCAGAATGACCCTTACACCCCTTTTTGTACTAACGGATGTTGGGACGGGAGAAAACGGGATTTGTCATTTCTACTTTCGTTGATTGACGGTTTTCTCCTGTAAGGGAGTTTTTTTCTATTAGACGTGGCGTTGTTTGCCCCGGTGGTTATTTGGAGGCACGGAAATGCTTTCGTTGAGGAGGGAACACAGACGGTGGCTCTGGTATGGGGGTTGTGCCAGTCCACATGCCTTTCGAGCCAGTTCTTGTGCAATCTCTAACGAGGACTCAACCATCAGAGGCCCGCCGGCCGAGATTGAGTCGTTGAGATTGAGATTGCTTCCCCTTCGGCTGCGCTCAGGGCTGAAGGCTGGCTCCGCTCGAAATGACAAAACGCACATCGTTGTCAAGTACGCGGGAACATGGCCTTGCGTCATCGCGAGGAACCCTTCGGCTATGCTCAGGGTAAACTCCACGACGAGGCAATCTCAGAGTGTGCGAAGGCTATTTGTAATAGTAACGTAGCTGGTTCTGACGCTGTGTCGGAACCGTAACAAATACAACAACTTTTCTGGAGGTCAGAACAATGAGAAATGTAAAGAACCTTACTATCTGTGTGCTTTTGTTGACACTAGTGAGCACCACCGCCATGGCGGCCACTCATGATGTCAGTCCTGGGGAGAGCATCCAGGACGCGATCAATGCGGCAGTTGACGGTGACGAGATCGAGGTCGCGCCGGGAACGTACTTTGAGGCCATCAATTTCTGGGGTAAGGCCATCTGGCTGTATAGCAGCGGTGAGCCGGGGGAGACCACCATCGACGCGACGGGTTTGGACGCTTCCGTTGTGACCTGCAAAAACGATGAAGGCTCTGGAACCATCCTTGAGGGCTTTACCATCACCGGCGGAAACGCCGTCGGCAGCGATGATAACGGTGGCGGAATGTGCAATTATCTCAGCAGCCCGACGGTCACCAACTGCATCTTCAGCAGTAATACGTCCAGCGGCCGCGGCGGCGGGATGTGCAATGCCGGTGCGAACCCCACGGTTACCAACTGCAACTTCAGCGACAACAAGGCACACTATGGCGGCGGGATGCATAACAGCACCAGTAGCCCGACGGTGACAAACTGCAACTTCATCGGAAATACAGGATACACCGGCGGCGGGATGTCCAACGAGTTTTACAGCGATTCCATCGTGACCAACTGCACATTCATCAGTAATGGGTCCGGCGGCCGCGGCGCGGGATGATGAACTTCTACAATTCCAGTCCTACGGTGACCAACTGCAACTTCAGCAAGAATTCGACAATATACACCGGCGGCGGGATGTCCAACGAGCAAAACAGCAATTCCATCGTGACCAACTGCACATTCAGCGGCAATACCTCTATCCAAAGTGTCGGCGGCGGGATGTCCAACCACGATAGCAATCCCACGGTGACCAACTGCATCCTCTGGAACGACATGCCGGATGAGATATACAACTCTGGTAGCACTCCCACAGTCACATACAGCGACGTCCAGCTCGGCTATGCGGGCACGGGCAACATCGACGCCAATCCGATGTTTGCGGACGACGACGGGCGGCTTTTGGCCGGCTCGCCCTGTATCGACGCCGGTAACGATGCCGCCGTGCCTTCCGGCGTAACAACCGACCTTGACGGCAATCCACGAATACAGGGTACATGCGTTGATATGGGTGCGTTTGAGGTGTTGGCGGACCCGGAGATGATGCTCGCCGGACTGGCGCTGTTCATTATGGACGAAGTTGACGCAGGTAATATCGATGCGGAGATGGAGGTTAGCCTGCTGGCCAAGATCAATGCGGCCTTGGCGGCGCTGGACAGGGATAATCCCAACGATGCCAAGGTGGCCATGAATGATCTAAAGGCCCTGGTCAACCAAGTAGAAGCCCAGACGGACAAAAAGATCACGCCTGATACGGCGGCGGTGATTATCCAAAGAGCCAACGATATTATTGTGGAACTCGGCGGTTAAAATGACGCAGAGCTTTATAAGAATATTATAAGAATGCAAATTCAATAAGGGCTGTGAGCATTAAGGATATATTTTGACATTTTTGGTTTGCGGCGGGCGTATCCTTGATAATAAAGACGCAAATCATGGCGACCAAATGACAAATCAGGGCAACCACGTGGGGTTGCCCCTACGTTGAACAACACATCGAGCGCATCAGGGCAACCACGCGGGGTTGCCCCCTACGTTTCGATTGATTATTTTGGGATGACCCCTTAATGAATTAAGGGGCTAAATAGAAAAAATGGTGGGGCAAGCCACCACCCTACAAGAATTTTTTTACGATTTCATCAGATGAATGATAAGCAGATTGTTGGATCTCCGATGATTCTACGTAATTTCGGTTGCTGTCTCTGAGATAATTACATTGTGTTAACGACGATTTTACCAAGAAGTGCCAACATCATTTACCTCAAGAGTATCATCTTTTTCAGTGCCGGTGAATTCATTTAACGAAAGAACCGCCTTAAGGTTTTCATCATCTCCGTTCCTTTCCGCCCAGAACTCGGCCAGCTCGCTTGCGCGCCCAACCGGCCGGCGCTTTCGTAATTCAAGGACACCATCAGCACCCTGCGTCGTCCCAAGGTCGACAAGCTCCAGCTGGTGCGCATGCAGCCTTCGCCATTGACCCGTGTCAATTCCTTTGGATGAAATGTTGCCTATCCAACGAAAATCCTTCTCCCTGACTGGTACCGATGCTCCACGGACGGCTTTCGTGCTAACCAGCTGGGGAGTATTTATAATCAAATTATTGTAGATACACCAGCCGCTTGGCGGGTAAGGCGGGTCGACAATGTCACCCAGGCGATGGGATGATGTTTCTTTTTGCCAGAAGTCAATGAGAAATGGCTCCAGTGCCTCATTTTTCAGTTTCGGAGTAATGGTCTGAAGCTTGATTCCCTTCTTGTACCAATGGAAAACAACATTGCATTTTACGAAAGAGTTGTGTGCAATAAGGTTATTTGGTGAAGCTCGATATTCAAAAGCGAGTTTTCCGGATCCAAGCTCATCGGCCATATGTGGGGGGTCAGTATCGCCCCAGCAGCATTCTATCGGCTCGTCGATATCCTCGAGGTAATTATTTGCAAACACGTTGAATTTGCCGTGGATACGAACGGCACCCGCATTCGGCTCATCGGATGCGAGGAAGATATTGCTGTAAACGTCGTTGTAATTGCCGTCCCTGATTGAGACGGCTCCTTTGCAGTTGAGAAAAGTATTTCCGCGAATCACATTGCGGTGTGATTTAATGCAGATAAGCTCGTGTTCCCCGTTGCAGCGTGTGAAAAGGTTCTGCTCGACTATTGCGTAATGAGCCCACTTGCCATCCCCATGGAGGTAGACGCTTGAGCCGTCATTGGTTCCAAGCTCCTCGTAGTCGTGAAAATAGTTATGGTCGATCCTTGCGTATCGGCTTCCGGGGCCAAAGTGTATATAGGCTCCCACCGAGCTTCTCTTGCCAAATTCGCAGTGATCTACACGAACATGACGAGAAGACTTAAATTGCACCCAGTGGAACTTTTCGCTGGTGTCTTCCATCAAAAAGTGGTTTTCCGTGATTTGGATGTGTTCTGAATCTTCGCAATATATTCCGCCTGTCCCTTTGAACAGAAATCCCTCGACGCGAATCCATGATGAATTCTCAATACGCATACGACCAGGGCCACAGATAACGGTCTTTCCCGGTTCCAGAGCTCTGACGACAACAGGATGCTTAGCAGTCCCATGACGCCCTATAAAAGTCAACTCTTGAGGGAGCTTATATACACCTGGAGCTACTATAATGGTTTTTCCGGGCGATACCTTGCGTACAACCTTTATGAGCTCTTTTAAGGACGATACTGCAATCTCCTCGGGCGCAGCGAGAGCCGCCGGCACAGCGAAAGAAGAGAGCAGTAGAAGTATAATAAGTCTTGGTAGGTGACTGCGCACGCTTTAGATCCAACATAATATATTGAATAGAATCACAGATCTTTCCGGCGATTATACTTTTACCGACCTTAGGAGTCAAATTAAACTTGTTTTTTGCTGCGCTGTGTAAGACATATTTGATAAAAGGTAAGTGTTGAAACAGCGAAAAAGCTAAGCTCTTGACACAGCTTAACGCAAGACTTATCATATCAATGCTAACATGATTATTGTTAAAAGAGGATAGCCTAACTTATGCCAAGTAAAGGATTTACGCATCTTCATCTGCACAGTCAGTATTCATTGCTGGATGGGGCTATAACGTTTGATAAACTGCTCAAACGCTGTAAAACACTCGATATGGACTCAGTAGCGGTTACCGACCACGGCAATATGTTCGGCGCCGTCGAGTTCTATACAAAAGCAATCGCTGCACATGTTAAGCCAATCCTCGGCATCGAGGCATATGTTGCGCCTCGCAGCAGGTTCGACAGGACAAAAACCAGCATAACCGACGCCGCATATCATTTGATTCTTTTGGCTGAGAACAATATCGGCTATCAAAATCTGCTGAAGCTGGCCAGTGCCGGTTACCTCGACGGATTTTATTATCGCCCAAGGATTGATAAGGAAATTCTGGCCGAGCTCAACGAGGGCCTTATATGCACAACGGCCTGCCTGAAAGGTGAAGTCCCAGCCGAACTTGTTAGGGGAAACGAAAAGGCAGCGCACTTAGCAGCGGAAAGTTACCTGAAAATTTTCGGGCCTGACAGGTTCTTCATCGAGATACAACAGCATGAAGGAGACAACCCGAATATCGATGAGGGGCTGATAGACCTTGCGAAAAAAATGGGCATCGGGCTAGTGGCGACAAACGATGTGCACTTTCTGGAAGAAGACGACCACGAGGCCCACAATTGCCTTTGTGCCATAAGCACCGGCAAGAGGTCCGATGACCCCGACAGAATGATTTATCCGCCGGACGTTTATCTAAAAAGCCCCGATGAAATGCGGCAGCTTTTTGCCGACAATATCGAGGCCTGCGACAATACCATTGCGATTGCCGAGCGCTGCAACATTGAGCTTGACTTAAAAAAGCAGCACGCACCGCGCTTCGAGCCTCCGGACGGCTCAACGCCTGAAGAGTTTCTCACGGAACGATGCTATGAAGGGGCAAAGAAGCGGTACGGCCAAATTACCGACCAGATAAGAGCCAGACTTGACAGGGAATTGGACGTAATCGAATCGAAAGGCTTCGCCAGCTATTTTCTTATCGTCTGGGATTTTTGCAAGTACGCACACGAAAACAATATCCCCATAGGCGCCAGAGGCAGCGGCGTTGGTACGATAGTCGGATACTGCCTCGGATTGTGTGATGTTGACCCTATTCGATACGACCTGCTCTTCGAGCGATTTATGGACCCGCAGCGCAACGAAATGCCTGATATCGATATCGATATCTGTCAGGCCCATCGAGCGAAAATCATCGATTATGTCCGCCAAAAATACGGCCACGTCGCGCAGATAATAACATTCGGGACGATGAAGGCCCGTGCGGTTATCCGTGACATCTGCAGGGTGCTCGGCGTGCCGTTGATTGAGGCCGACAGATTGGCCAAGCTTGTGCCGTTCTCGCTCGATATGACGCTCGATAAAGCACTCAAGACTGAGCCCGAATTAAAACGTGCCTACGAGCAAAATGAACTAACAAGAAAAGTAATTGACATCAGCAAAAGACTCGAAGGTCTTGCCCGCCACGCTTCGGTCCACGCAGCCGGTGTTGTAATTGCTGATGAGCCGTTGACTAACTTTGTGCCTTTGTATAAATCTCCCAACTCCGACGACATCATAACCCAGTTCGAAGGGCCGATGGTCGAGAAGGTCGGCCTGCTGAAAATGGACTTTTTAGGCCTGAAGACCCTCAGCGTAATAGAGCGGGCGTGCCAATTAGTCAAGGAAATGCACGACGTTGACATCGACCTGGAAAAGCTCGACCTTAGCGACTCTGAGGTTTTTGAACTGTTTTCGGTCGGCAAAACAAAAGGGATTTTCCAGTTTGAGTCCGGCGGTATGCAGGACCTGCTGATGAAGATGAAGCCTGACCGGATAGAGGACCTGATAGCCGCCAATGCCCTGTATCGGCCGGGACCTATGATACTGATTCCGGATTACATCGACCGAAAGCACGGCGCCAAATGGAACCTGCCGCACCCGATTATGACCGAGGTCCTCGAAGAAACTTACGGCATTATGATATATCAGGAACAGGTGATGCGGATTTGTAATCGGCTCGGCGATATACCGCTGCGAGAGGCATACACCCTTATCAAGGCAATAAGCAAAAAGAAGGCCCGAACCATCGCCAAGGAGCGGGAAAGATTTGTAGCCGGCTGTGTTGATAAAGGGCTGACAAAACAGCAGGCCGAGCAGATTTTCGAGCTTATCGAACGGTTCGCCGGCTACGGCTTCAATAAGAGCCATTCGACCCGCTACGCCTTTATCGCATATCAGACCGCCTTTATGAAAACCCATTGGCCCGTCGAGTTTATGGCTGCCCTTTTGACTTACGAAATGGACAACACGGATAAGGTCGTCGATTATATCGCCGAGTGCGACCAGATGGGTATCGAAGTCCTGGCGCCGGATATCAACGAAAGTGGCGTTGATTTTACGCCGCTCTATGTGCAGACGGAGGACGAGCAAAAGAAAAAGGAGGTTGTACGTTTCGGCCTTGCCGCCGTCAAAGGCGTTGGTGGAAAGGCGGTCGAGCAAATCATCGCTGCCCGTGAAGAAGTCGGCAGGTTCGAGAGTCTGTTCCATTTCTGTGAAAATGTGGATTTAAGGGCCGCCAACAAGCAGGTTCTCGAGTCTCTTATCAAGGCCGGCGCCTTCGACAAGCTCGGCGGAAACCGGGCACAGATGATAGCCGGCCTCGAAAAAGCAATGGAAAATGGCGCAAATTTACAGGCCGACAAACAAAAAGGGCAAATGAGTTTCTTCGGACAGATGACCGAAGAAAGCGACTATTCAAAAGACTACCAACGCCTGCCTGACGTTGCACCCTGGCCCGAGCTGCAGATGTTGACTTACGAGAAACAGGTTCTCGGATTCTACGTAACCAGCAACCCGCTTAGTCATCACGCCGAGACGATAAATATCTATTCCACGCACAACAGCTCCCAATTGGCCGACGCACCCCAGGACAGACAAATTGTAATCGGCGGAATAATAACAAAGATACGATACAACCTAACAAAGACAGGCCGAAACGCCGGGGCAAAAATGGCCGTCTTCGCGCTCGAAGACCTGCAGGGACAGGTCGATGTGGTAATGTTCCCGGATGTGCTGAACACATTCAATAATGTATTGGTCGCTGATACGGTCGTTTTTGTAAAGGGAAAGCTCGATTACAGAAGGGAAAGACCCAACATATTAGCTGTGGAGCTTATAACTCTGGAACAGGTCAGAGAAAAGCTGGCCGCCAAGGTCAGAATCAGACTGGACGCCAAAGACGTTACCAAAGAGAAGGTGGCTATGATAAAGAGCATCTGCCAGCGCCACAAGGGCAGAAGCCCTGTTTATGTCGCGGTAAGGACCGACAAAGGCAGGGTCTATGCCGCCGCCGACAGGGAATTGTCCGTCAATCCCGACCTTGACTTCTGCAGAAAAATGCGGCAATTAGTCGGCGAAGATAATTTTCAGTTGGCGAATAATATGTGATGCTGTTATTCCTGATGATTGAGCGTACTGTCATTCCTGTGAAAGCGGGAATCCAGATATTTGTCATCCTGAGCGAAGCGAAGGATCTGGCCTTAGGAGACGATTATTATGTGGCTGCCAAAAGAAGAAAGAAGATTGCTTGCAGTTTATTATTTGAAGATAACTGAGCAGAAAGGTCTGAAGGAATTTACTAAGGAGAAATGGTACAGAGAGTCAAACATGGTAGAAACTTTAAAAGCCAAGAACCTCAAAGAATCAGCCACAATACTTAAGGATTATTTTGAAGGTGGTGCAAATACCCAGAATGAAAACAACAAAGATGAGTTTGACATTGAAAAGCTGAAAAAGAATGTTATGGATTATACGAAATACCAAAGTAAAGTTTACTTCGCCAATAATGCACTTGCTGAGAGAAAGTTAATAAGTATAAGAGACCACAAAACTGTTGTTGAAGATAAGCCTATAGGAGTTAGTCTAACTATAGATGGATACGATTTAGGCAGAAAATATAGCTCTAAACTCCATACTTTTCTTTTATTGTGTAATGAATATAAGGTTTGGATTATTTTAGGTTTAATAATAAGTTTTGTTGGTGTGCTAATTGCGATTCTCAAGGATTGAAAAAGGAAGTACTTTTGCAAGACAAATTTTCTGGCAAGTTTATTGTTCTTGATGATATGCGGATAAGAAAGTGATATTATTATCTTTCGGCAAAGGATAAATCGCTAAGCTATAGATAAAAAGTTTTATATCTGATTATGTTTACTGAGAAGCAAAAACAATCACTAAAGCAGCAATTGGTCAGCTTGCTTGAGAACGAAAGGGAAGTGTGCCGAATAGTAATTTTCGGTTCATTTTTAAGCTCGCACGACCCACATGACATAGATGTCGCCGTATTTCAGGACAGCGATGAAAAATACCTTCCACTTGCGATGAAATATCGAAGGAAAACTCGCGATATTGCCCGCAGGATACCTATGGACATTCTTCCCCTGAAGGCCGGAGCACAGGGTGAAGTCTTCATGGACGAAATTGAGCAAGGAGAGGTTATATATGAAAGATGAAACTAAAAAGTGGCTTGAGTACGCCGATGAGAACCTCCGCTCGGCTCAATCGCTTTTCGACAACGAACTTTTTAATCCCAGTTTGCATTAGAACGTGCGTTCAAGCCTGGAGGCAATTTTGAAGGACAAATTTTCAAGTAAGTTTATCGTACTTGATGGGCCGGACGGGTGCGGTTTAAGGATATGAAAATGAACGCAATACCAGCAGATACTACTCTTGAAGCTGCGAGAAAACAGTTTGAAATCCTGCGAAGATTGACTCCGCAGAAACGGGCACTTATATCCTTCGAGATTAGCGATAATGTTAGACAAAATGTAATAGCCGGGATAAAAAAACTGCATCCTGATTTTACAGATACCCAGATAAAAAAGGAATTGCTCCGAAGAACGGTTGGTTATGAGCTTTCTCGCAAAATAATCGCAGCAAAGGGACTTAAATAGATGACCTCGCTGAAAGATTTTTTACAAAGTGTTGTCGAAAACTTACAACAGGCCGGCATTGATTATGTCATCTGCGGCTCTATCGCAGCGAGCTTCTATGGAGTCGAACGTTCAACGCAGGATGCAGACATAATCATCAATCCAAACGAGGAACAACTCACTAATTTTTTAAAACTGCTCGGCGATGCTTTCTATGTAAGCAGCGACGCTGCTCTCGAAGCCCTCAAGCGGAATACCATGTTCAATATAATCGATGTAGAAAATGCCTGGAAAGCCGACTTGATGATCCGAAAAAAGACGGACTTTCATGCTGAAGAATTTCGCAGAAAAAGAAAAGAAAAACTGCTTGGAAAAGACCTTTATATCCTTTCGCCGGAAGATACCATTTTGAGCAAGCTTGAATGGGCTAAAAATAGCAGCTCAGAACAGCAATTTCGTGATGCCCTTTGCGTTGCGATAATCCAATATGACCATCTCGACCGGGATTATCTGTATAAGTGGGCTAAAGAACTGAAAGTGGAAAGCTCTCTTGAACGACTCCTAAAACAAGCTAAAGAACAATTAAATTCAGGATAGAAAAAGTTGAAAAACAGGGATTTGAAAGACAAATTTTCAGGCAAGTTTATTGTACTTGATGGGCCGGACGGCTGCGGAAAGACGGTCCAATTAGAGTTGCTCTCCACATACCTCAAGAACGAGGGCGTACCGGTTGTCCAAACTAACGACCCTGGGGGCACTAAAATCGGGAACCAAATTACCCGTCTTCTCAAGTATGACGCTCAAGGCGCAATGGATGTACATACAGAGGTTATGCTGTTCATGGCATCGCGAGCTCAACTTGCTGCTGAAATAATCAAACCATCTTTAGAAATAGGTAAGACAGTTTTGTGTGATAGATTCATATCGTCCACGTGTGCTTACCAAGGCAGCAGCGGATATCCTGTTGAGAAGATAATTGAACTTGGGAAACTTGCAGTTGCAGATGTCTGGCCCGATTTGACGATCATCATCGATATACCTGTTGAGGAAGGACTTAAACGTGCCGGACGGAAACCATACCAAAAAACTAAAGTGAACCACGAGGATGCAAATCAAAGTTACTTGTTTAAAAATGTTGTCGTTGACCGGTTTGATTCGAGACCTCTTGAATACCATAGAAAGGTCAGGAAAGGCTTTCTCAAATTGGCACAGTATTACCCCGGAATTGTGAAAATAGTAGATGGCAGCCAAGGTAATATTAAAACAGTTCATAAGAAGATATTGCAGCTTATCTTTGAGGTGAGTTTTACATAAATGTCATTTAAAGAGATTTTCTGTCAGGACAAAGCAATCGACATTTTGCAAAGGGCCTTTGCCTTGGGCAAATGGGCGCATGCGTATATTTTTGCCGGGCCTGAAGGTGTCGGCAAATTCAAGACCGTCTGCGAATGGGCCAAGCTGCTGCTGTGCAAAAACCCCGTTATAGAAAATGACTTTGCCGATAGCTGCGGTTCGTGCCGAGCCTGCCAACTTTTCGAAGCCGGCTCACATCCGGATTTCAATCACATCTATAAGGAACTCCGGGAATTCACTAAAGACGGCAAAGGCAAGCCTCCACCCGTGGATTTGCCGATAGATGTCATTCGAGAGTTTCTGATTGCAAAAGTATCGACCAGGCCGACTCTTTCGCAAAGAAAGGTCTTTGTTATCAGCGAGGCAGAAAGGCTAAACGACTCCTCGCAGAATTGTTTATTGAAAGTCCTGGAAGAGCCTCCCGCATATTGTTCCATTATTCTGCTTTGCACCCGTCTGGAGAAACTTCTGCCCACAACGAAATCAAGGTCTCAAATAATCCGGTTCGGCCTCATAGACGAAGAGCAGATAATCGAAAGATTGCAACAGATGGACATCGAAGAAAAGAAGGCCCGATACTTTGCACGTCTGGCTCAGGGCAGTTTAGGGACAGCTCAACAGTGGGCGGAACTTGAGCTGGCCGATGCAAACCTTTACGAAACCAAAAAAGAGCTGGTAAACTCCTTAGCCTACTATGAAATTGCCGATGCCCTGAGCCTGGCTCAGAAACTCCTGGAGAAAAGTAAAAAAATCGCCGGCGCCTGGACGAACCTTGACAAGGCCACAAGTAAAACCGACATCAACCGAAGAGCTACAAAGACCCTTGTCCGAATCACCATATCAGCCCTGTACGATGCAATGAATCTGAATATTACGCCGGCGAAAGAGGCTATCAATTTCGACCAAAAAGAGCAGGTAAAAAAGTTGGCCGGTCGTTTCGATGCCGAGCTCTCGGCGGAAAAAATCTCCGACTGCTACAAAGTGCTGCGCTGGATAGAGTCCAGCGTCAATGAAAAGCTTATTTTCGAGAAGCTATTGTTAAATCTCGCCGAGTCTGATAGAATGACGGTTTAATTATAGTCAGGGAACCCCACGTGAAACGTGGGGCTAAATAAATGGAAATATTTAGCCTGCGGTTTCACCGCAGGTTTTGACTGGCAAAATCAAAATTGACAGGGTGATGGTATAACTTAACACCGGTATTAATCGGGATAATCCGGATGTCGAAAATCTTAGAAACAAGGTCTAAACAGGCAAAAAATAAAAAGTATATGCTGGTTAGCTATGGTCGGATGAATACGCTCGGCTTCTTCGAGCACCGCGAAACCAGAATATCCAAAATCAACCCCCGCGTGGTGATAAAAACCGAAAGAGGTCTTGAATTAGGTTACCTCGTTGGCCGGCTCACCGCCTACAAGGGCGGCCAGCTTAAATTAAGCGAAGAGCAAATACAAGAGTATTTCGAGGACAGCGATATTGATTTTTCCCCAGGCAAGGCCGGCAAATTCATTCGTTACGCAACCACTGCCGATGTAAGCGAAGAACGGCATCTGCGGAAAATCGCACAAGAAGAGATGGAATGCTGCAGGCACTTCATCAAAGAGATGGACCTCCCGATGAAAATAGTCGACGCAGAGCACGTATTCGGTGGGGAACGTATCATCTTCTACTTTATGTCCGATGGACGAGTGGATTTTCGAGACCTGGTAAAAAAAGTTGCCCAGGAATACCAGACAAGAATCGAAATGCGTCAAATCGGCTCTCGCGACGAAGCCAAACTGCTCGGTGATGTAGAAAGCTGTGGACAACAATGCTGCTGCCAAAGATTTCTTAAACTCTTAAAGCCGGTCAATATGCGAATGGCCAAGATGCAAAAGGCAACTCTCGACCCGGCCAAAATCTCCGGGTATTGCGGCAGATTGAAGTGCTGCCTGCGGTATGAAGACGAAACTTACACCGAGCTTAAAAAACGACTACCAAAAAAGAATACGAAAGTAAAGACCAAACACGGTCAGGGCAAAGTCGTGGATACCCAGATATTGACGCAGCTTGTTGTGGTCGAATACGAAAGTGGAGAAAAGGCCGCTGTCCCCGTCGATGAGATTGAGATAATTCGCGCCTCTAAAACAACAAAAGAAGAACAAGACAATACCCCAAAAAACAACAAGCAAAACAACCCGGAGACCAAGGAGCAATAATCGTCAAGGAAGAAATATGCCCCGCAAAATCGTCGTAACATCAGCTTTACCTTACGCGAACGGCCCGATACATATCGGGCATTTGGTAGAATATCTCCAGACCGATATCTGGGTGCGCTTCCAGAAGATGTGCGGCAACGAGTGTCTCTACTTTTGCGCCGATGACACTCACGGCACGCCCATTATGATAAGTGCCCGCGCTGCCGGTATTAGTCCTGAACAGCTAATCGAACAAATGCACAAAAAGCACAAAGCAGATTTCGACCGTTTTTACATCGAATTCGACAATTATTACTCGACCCACTCGCCTGAAAATAAATATTTCAGCGAACTTATTTTCAACCGTCTGAACGAGGCCGGCTCAATCGTTACGCGAGACGTGGAGCAGACCTACTGTGAAAACTGCAAAATGTCACTGCCGGACAGATTTGTCCGCGGCACCTGCCCCCGATGCAAAGCCGAGAACCAGTACGGCGATTCCTGTGAAGTCTGCGGCACAACGTATCGACCCGCCGACCTCATAAATCCCTATTGTGCAACCTGCGGAGCCAGACCCGTTCTAAAAACGTCCAAGCACTATTTTTTCAAGCTCGCTGATTACGAACAACAGCTCAGAGAACTCATTGCCGCAGGACATACCCAAAAATCAGTGGCAAACAAACTCGACGAATGGTTCAAGGCGGGTTTGAAGGACTGGGATATATCCCGTGATGGGCCATATTTCGGGTTCAAAATACCCGGAGAAGAAAATAAATTCTTCTACGTCTGGCTGGATGCACCAATCGGATATATGGCTTCAGCCAAAAACTACTGTGATAAAAACAACATCGATTTTGATAAAGTCTGGCCGGGCACAAACTCTGCGGGAGCAAGCAGCAGCGAATACGAGCTTTACCACTTCATTGGCAAGGACATTATGTATTTTCATGCGCTTTTCTGGCCCGCAATGCTAATCGGTTCCGGCATTAAAACCGCCGAAAAGCTCTTCGTCCACGGCTTTTTGACCGTGAACGGCGAAAAAATGAGCAAGTCCCGCGGAACATTTATTAAGGCAAGCACCTACGTTAAGCACCTAAGCCCCGAATACCTGCGATACTACTATGCAAGCAAGCTGACCGACAGCATCGAAGATATAGATTTGAGAATTGATGATTTCATAAATAAGACGAATTCCAATTTGGTCGGCAAATTCGCAAACCTGGCTTCCCGCTCAGGCCCGATGCTGACGAAAAAACTGGACGGCCGACTTGGCCGATTAGACGACCGGGGCACCGACTTAATCAATAAGCTCACCGCTGCAAAAGCGCAGATTATCGAGGACTATGAGAATCTTAAATTTGCTTCCGCTGTCCGAACAATTACAGCCCTGGCCGACGAGGCAAACCGATATGTCGAACAGAATCAGCCGTGGGTAACGATAAAAACAGATTTGGAAAAAACGCGAACGACCTTAACTGCCGTAATAAATGCCGTCCGCATTTTAACGATTTATCTCAAACCCATCCTGCCCAAATACGCTGAGAAAGTCGAAAAATTTCTTAATGTCGATAGATTAAGTTTTGAAAACATCGGGACGGTGCTGGAAAATCATAAGATAAACGATTTTAAACGATTAGTTGAAAGAATTGATGAAGAACAGGTGAATGCGATGGTAGAAGAAAGTAAGGAGGGCCCCCGCCTTGCGGGAAGCCAAACTCAAAGCTCAAAGCCAACGGCAGCAGAACCCACTGAGCCGTTCAAGCCGGAATGCACCATTGAAGATTTCGCGAAGATTGATATGCGAATCGCAAAAGTTATAAAGGCGGAGGCGGTCGAAGGCGCCGATAAGCTGCTGCGTCTGGTTCTGGATGTAGGTGGGCCGGAGAAAACCGTTCTTGCCGCCATAGCCAAGGCCTATAAGCCGGATGAGCTGACCGGCAAAATCGTAATCTATCTGGCCAATCTTAAACCCAGACAAATGCGGTTTGGCCTGTCCGAAGGTATGATTCTGGCAGCGGGCACCGGCGGAAAAGATATCTTTATGCTCTCAGCCGACACCGGAGCAAGACCCGGACAAAAAGTACTTTAGTAACTATCTCAAAACACGATTTGTCATTCTGAGTCCTTCACTTCGTTCAAGGATAAACTCCGCGAAGAATCTCTTATTTCTGCCAGCCAGATGCTTCGCTTTGCTCAGCACGACTGTAAGAGAGAACGTTCATTTTGTTAGAAGCTTTTAGAAATATTCCACGTCGAGGGTATGCGGTAATTTTTCGAGGGGGCAGCGGGGACATCTGGCTTTTGGCCTGCAGAATTCTTTACCCGCTCTTACCAGTAACGCATGGTACTCATTGAAAAGCTGTGTATCGGGCGGCAGAGACGACTCAAACAATTCTCGTAACTGTTCGTAATCAGCGTCCGGCCCGATTAATCCGTGCCGGAAAACAATTCGAGCGGTATAGGCATCCACAACGAAAATGGGCCTGTCGAAGGCATAAAGTAAAATCGAATCGGCGGTTTCACGACCGACGCCCTTTATCGCCAAAAGCTCGCCCCTTAGCTGTTCGGTATCAATGCTTTCAAGGTTCGTCAATTTGCCGTCGTAATTGTCAAAGAGCCAGTCTATGAAGTTCTTGAGCCGTTTGGCTTTTATATTGTAATAGCCGGCTGGCCGGATAAGCTCGGCAAGCTGTGCGGGGTCAAAATGATGGAGTTTTTCCGGGGTCAGGCGGTCGGCGGATTTTAGATTTGTTATTGCTTTTTCGACGTTGGCCCAGCTTGTATTCTGGGTAAGTATCGCGCCTGTGATTATCTCGAACCGGGTTTCGCCGGGCCACCAGTGCTGAGGGCCGAACGCATCATAAAGCAATCGATAAATCTCTGTTAATGCTTCACAAGTCATTATCCAGCACCAATTTTTTCAAAAGCACCAATTTCTTTGAAAGAATTGGTGCTGGAGAACCATTTGGGGAACGGCTTTATTTGCTGCTGTTTCAGGTCGAAACTGTAAACCAAATAGTCATTATCAGCGTCAGATTCGATAAAGTTATTATTACTCAGGATAGTCCGCATCTGGTCGTTCTTCGGGCCTTTTTTAAATCGCAGAATCACTTTATCAAAATTCTCCTTTGCGGCATAATTAAGAACTGATGCAAGCGTATAATCTTCGACGCCTTTACTCATAACGCGGCAACTGAAAAGCAGCGTATCAATTTCGTAAACATTATTCTTATGAAAACCTATACAAACTCCGACCAGGCCGTAGTCGCCGAATTTATCAGAAACGGTTACCGTAAAAATATCACAGTGGCGGTCGCGGCCGAAAAAGACAATCTGGCTTTGCGTATATCGCTTTATGGATGTGTTTAACTGGTTGGTTCGCTGGATAAGCTCGGCAACGCGGTCAACCTGGTAAGGCTGCATTTTTTCTATATTGATTTTGAATTGGCACTGCTGGAGGAACTGCTCCGTTGTTAATTTATGCGCTACAGTTTTTCTTTGTTTGTCCTGAAGATAAAACTCTGTTCGCTTTTTGCTTTCTTCGGTAACAAACTCGGGCTGAAGTTCGGGTAGATAGAGCAATTCTTCGAAAATGTTCTCATCACAGACGCGAACCTCGGGAAGCATGGTTTTCATTTGAGCGCGCTCGAACTCGCTGTCATCGATGAAGAGCATCGAATCCAGACCGATATTCAGTTCCTGCTGTATCTTTTTTACGACCTGCCATTTATCATCCCAGCTCAACTCCAGGCAAGCGGGCTTTGCGCCCCAGAGATGCTGCTCAATAAAGGACATTATCTGTGGCTCAAGATAAGGGTCGTTTTTGCTGACAATTCCAATCAGTATGCCTCTTGAATACAGTACCCTCAATACCTCCCAACGGAAGCGTTCTATGTAGGGTCGGATCTGGAGGTTCTCAATGCCCACATCGCGAAGCACACCATGCCACATTGTATTATCAAGGTCAACGAGCACGCACTTGACTTTCTTGTCTCGTCTTAAGATATAGTTTATCCAGCGGGCAAACTCCTCTGTTATGTATATGGCTGGATGTGCAATGTGTGTGGACCAGGGTTTGTCTGTTGTCTTCAGGGTTTGCTGATAACCGTAATAGGCGCAAATACCGGACAAATCCATAAAGTAGAAGTTTGAATGTTTTACGGCCAGCTCCTCCATAACCGTAACGTATTTTCTCAAAAACTGCACTTCATTATAGGTCTCAGGGCTGGGTTTGAAGCTGTTGAGCATTTTTGTCCTGGCCCACGGGAAGTACTGCAACAAGATAGGCACGGACAATCCGGACAGTATGTCTATCATCTCCTCGCACTGTGCGACAATTTCGTTCAACTGTTCGTCAAGCTCGGCTTTAGAGTTGTTTTGGTTGAACTGGATGTTGCGTATGGATGTAGTTATTGTGTCCATTTGTGAGATAATGATGACAGCAGGTTTTTGCTTAATGATTCTGTCCTGGTGCTGGCGAACAATAAGGTAGGAGTCCGTTTGGCCGAAGTCTAAATAAGAGTACCAGCCGTCAAAGGGGAAGTATTTATCCGGGTTCGACTGTAGCTGTTCGATAAGATATAAAAACTCACAGCCGCCTACAAAAACCAAACTTGGTTTCATATGAACTAACCTTTCATCCTGTCCGCAGAGATTCAACTATTGTAATTTCGGCTTATTTTAAGTAAACTCTGCAAAAATTCGGTAGTGGAAATTGAGAAACAGCCGCAGACGGCAGAAAAATACTAAAAAATTAAAACGGCAAAAGTAAAAAACAGCTAACAGAATGAAAGGCAAATATAAGTACAGCACGAGCCAGTTGTTTAACTTTGCAAAAGATTCCTATCTGGAAAGGACGTCTCGGCCGATTTACGCCATAATTTTTCTGCTGCCATTCATTATATTCTACGAGGTGGGGACGTTTCTTATCAACACTAATTTGCTAAGACACTACTGGCAAGGTCGAGTGGTAGCATTCTCATTGCTGCAAGAATTTCTTTCATCTCTGGGGTTCAGCAGCAAGTTTGCGTGGGTTGCAACTCCGCTGGCGGTTGTGTTGATTCTGATAGCGCTGCAAATCACATCAGGTAAGCAGTGGCGTTTCTGGCTCGGCGATTTTTTGCCGATGGCGGTTGAGTGTATTCTGCTCGCAGTGCCGTTGATTGTCCTGACATTATTGCTAATCACTTTGGCCGGGTCACAGGGAAGTATTAGCTGGTTCGACGATAGTACTGTGCAAACACAAATCGAGCCGCTACCGGCCTGCTCTTCGGTTGCGGACAATAGTTTATCGTCGCTAAGCAAGGAGACCCGCGGTGTTGAGCAGAGCCAGTCACTACTGGCAAATATCGTTACCGGAATAGGAGCCGGGATTTACGAAGAACTTGTTTTTCGTTTGATTTTGATATGTCTTTTGATGCTGTTATTTCAGGATGTTCTGAGGCTTACTCATAAGAACTCAATCGTACTTTCGGTTCTTATTTCAGCGGCGTTGTTCAGCGGGCATCATCATATAGTTTTTATCGATGGCCAATTCGTCCAAAGTACTCCGTTTAACTGGACGGAGTTTGTTTTTCGGACAATTGCGGGTATTTATTTTGCGGTTCTTTTTGCAATTCGTGGTTTCGGAATTACTGCCGGAACCCATGCTTTTTACGATATTATTGCTGCTATTACTAATACGGTTTTCTTCCAGCAGTAAAATCGAGGGTTTTGCCAAATTTTTTTTGATTTTTAAAAAAAACTTTACTGTTGTTAGTCTTTTAGGTTGCGGAGCTTGCAAAATAACCGTCCCATAAGTGCCAATATCGGTTTTATCAATACTGATATCAGCCTTGAATAATTGCGTTGATTGTTGTATAATAGGGGGAAATTGGAAGTCGATATTTGTGTCTGGGTGTTTTTGATGGAATCACCGCAAATCAATGTAGCTGTTGAAGAATTGATGTTCAGCCTTTTTCAAAGACCTCTACATCCGGAGCTTTTCAAGATTTATGCTAATCGGCAATTAAATACCGACAAGTACGAGGCGATTATTTGGATTACCGGATGCACTCATGTTGTCAGCGTCTTTGCCGATAATGTCTGCCTTGCTGAGGTTGTTAGCGCGCCCGGCCAGATGCTCCCAACTCGAGGCTTGATTGAGCGTTTTCAGTTCCGCGGCCCAAGGACTCATAAATGCACCTTGAGCCGAGGGGTAAGTTATATGACCGACTTTCAGGTCGAGAAGATGAGTCCGAATTTGTATCGGCAGAGCCATGCCGACCTTGAGCGATTCGCGCGAAATCGGGGCGTGTTCGTAAAATTCCCTGAACTGGAAATCGGCAAGCTCCAGCCGTTCTGCTATGTTGACTTCGAGGCCAGACAAACTGAATTGCACATCCACACGTTCGCCGCTTATCCGGACCAGGTAACAATGATTAAGACCCAATCATTGTTCGACTTTCAATAAGAAAAAAAGCTAACCAGCGCATAAGAACACTCTGGATTCTTTGCCGAGTGAGAAATATCAGGGTTTCAGTTGCTCTGCATCTGGACGTTTTGCCTTAAGACATCCAGCTTTCCGTGGATTTCCTCAGACATTCTGCTGTTCGGAAAACCTTTGATAATCTGTTTGCCAATGTCGAGTGCGCTGGGCCACTGCTTTTCAGTAACGGCAATTGAGAATTGCACACCGAGGTTGTGCAGCTTTGTCCGGAAGGCGTCCCTGGCTGCTTCCTGCAGGGCCAATCCTTCGTTGGGGCTAAGATAGAGGTCCAGCTCCTTTAGAATCTCCAGGCTGCGGTCGGTTTCCCGGCATCTTACTGCATCGTCCCAGGCAGCGAGCAGTATTTTTTTGCGCTCCTGTTTTTTATCAAGCAGGATTTGTCGCATTGGCTTAGCCTGTTCGCAATCCGGATAGGCTTTAATCAGTCCTTCAATCTGGGCACTTGCCCTGGCCCACTGACAGTCATCGAGAAGCTTTTCTATATGCGATATGATCTGATTTGTCCGTTCATGGTCGTTCGCAGTATGATATTTTTCGACCTGCGCTCTTAGCTGCTCAACCAGTTCCTGATATTCGGGGCGTTTGGCAATTTCATCAATTATTTGCTGTGCGGCATCGAAATCCTGCTGCTGGAGCTTCTCGAAAACGGCCTCCCGCAGAGATTGTCTGTCTGCATCGCGGAATACAATCGCCTTTGCTGTTTCGCTGACCCGGGTGCTGTGATTGATTTGCGTCAGCCCCGCATGGATCTTTTCCATGGCCCTTGTAACTTCTTCAAGCTTTCCAGAGTTGTCTTGAAGCATTTCAACTATCTTAAATAACTTTGAGAGCATTGTCAGAAGTGCACTGAGGAACACCAGGCCACCAAGCATAAATACGAGTTGCCGCAGCAGGTTTGTTTCGGTTGCTTGGAAGATATTAGTATAAATCGTAAGCAGAGCCACAATTGCTAATGCAACACAAATAATGGCAATGTGCCATTTGAATCGCTGTAGGAAGCTGTCTTTCTGCGAGTTCATAACCTTCCTCTTTAAGAAAAAAACGGTCTTTTCGCAGCCTATATCTAAAATATCATAATATAAAAAAAACCCGCTTTTGTCAATAAATAATTGAAAGACAATAACTCAAAAATATCATAGTTTAACCCAAGATAAGACGATTAGCCGTTTTTATGCGGTATTTTCCGCTTTTTTAGCCATTTTAACTGTTGTCTGTCAACCAATAGGCGATAATCGGCGTAGTAGTTTGTATGGGGCAAACGTATATTAGATGGTATTAGAAAATAATAAGAGGGTAGCAGATATGAAAGCCATTAAATGCGTGCTTATTGTAGTGGTTGTAATGACAACTGCGGCTGACTGCTGGGCAATGGAAAAAACAACTGCGAGGGGAAAAACGAATCAACAACTCGTTGTGGCGGGAAATAACAAATTCGCCCTGGAGCTTTACGCAAAGCTGCACAGCAGAGAAGGGAATCTGTTTTTCTCGCCGTACAGTATCTCGACAGCTCTGGCGATGGCTTATGCGGGCGCTCGAGGCGAAACAGAGACCGAGATGGCTAAGGTGCTGCACTTCCCGACAGTGCCAAGCGAAACAGTGGCGGTGAAGGACACGTTTGCATGGATGCGATTTCACTCGGCGTTTGGAACAATCGTAAAGGATTTGAACGCCCGAGGCCAGAAAGATAGCTACGAGCTTACTGTCGCTAACGCCTTGTGGGGACAGAAGGGTTACGGATTTCTTGAAGAGTTTCTGGGGCTTATCAAGACCAACTATGACGGGCAGCTCAATGAGGTTGATTTCATAAGGGCTACCGAGACCACACGCAAGGCCATCAACGCCTGGGTGGAAAAAAAGACCAACAACAAGATTAAAAATCTCATCCGCAAAGGCGTGCTAAGCTCGATGACCAGGCTGGTTTTAACAAACGCTATTTACTTCAAGGGTAACTGGGCAAGGCAGTTCAAAAAGGACAGAACAAAGGAGGCCCCATTTACTCTTGCCGACGGCCAGAAGGTGGACGTTGCGATGATGAACCAAATGGAAAAGTGCAACTATATGGAAACTGAAAGTTTTCAGGGGCTTGAACTGCCATACGTGGATGATGAGCTGTCGATGATTATTCTGCTTCCAAAGGAATTTGACGGCCTGGACGAATTCGAGAAAACACTCACATCCGAGAACCTTTCAAAATGGCTGGGCAAACTGCGCAACTGCGAAGTTGTCGTTTCGGTCCCGAAGTTCAAGATGACCAGCCAGTTCGGTTTGGCCTCCGTGCTCAAGTCAATGGGTATGATAGATGCTTTTTCAGCAAATGCGGACTTTTCCGGGATGAACGGCAAAAGAGACCTTTTTATCTCAGCGGTCATCCACAAGGCCTATGTTGATATTAACGAAGAGGGCACCGAAGCAGCAGCGGCAACGGCAGTAACTATGAAGTTAACATCAGTAGGACCAACCCGAATACTGGTTTTTCGGGCCGACCATCCGTTTCTATTCTTAATCCGCGATAATCATTCCGGCAGCATTTTGTTCATCGGCAGGGTAATGAATCCGAAAGCGTAAGGCGTCAAACCACTACACCTTTTTCAAAACGTAATACTTCGGTTTCATACCTCGGATTGTGTAATCACCACTTTTCCAGTTTCCTATCACACCGGGGCTATTTATAAGCTCCTTTCCTGATGCGTCGGATACCTTGGGTAATCTGGTCCCAATGTGTGTTCATATCGCCAAGGACCTTTTGGCCCAATTTAGTAAGCTTGAAGTACTTTCTCGGCGGGCCATCCTGCGAAGCCTCTGAATAACTTCTTATTAGGCCATTTATTTGCAGGCGAGATAGAACGGGGTAGATATTGCCTTCACGAATTATAAGTCCTTGACTTTGCTTGAGGATCTGGGCCATCTCATAGCCGTGACACTCGCCGTGTTGCAGCAGGTTGAGGATGACGATGTCCAACAAGCCCTTGCGAAGCTGAGTTTGCCAATTGTTCAGATTCAAATTTCACCTCTCTTTTATGTTTTGAAGAACATTACGACTTTTTTGTTCCGAAGAACATTACAACCTTTTCCGTTTCAACGAACCTTTACGAATTCTTTTGTTCCGAAAAACATCGCAACCTTTTTCCGTTTCAAAGAACATACGCCGCCAAGATTCGTTTGCAGTATACTGTATTGTAGTATACTATATAGCAGTATACTGGAAAGTCAAGATAAACCTAATATTTTTTTAGAATTTCCATGCTTTTGCCTTCGATTGGGATTTCCCCAAGGCCCAGATAGCAAAACGGCGAAAAGATACTTGCGTTAGGGATCAAAATAGTGGTTTTGTGAGAAAAATACCCTTCCCTGGTAACTCGGAACATTTTCGAAGCTTCCGGGAAGACTAAAAACCTCGATAACTACCTAAAAAAGCAGCTTTTCCAGGCCCTATACAAACAAGAAAAATTTTTACATTTTTTTCAAAATATACTTGTCAAGTTGCTTCGAATAGTACATAATGTATTAAGAGTCTTAATACAATTGTCTCGATAGTGCGTTTGCAGAACTCGAAAAAAGCTCTGGTAGAAAAGGAAAATAGTAACAATGCCTTTGTGGATACAAATACTGCCCGGTTCGGGTGAGCCTATTTATATTCAGGTTGCCGAGCAAATAAGCAAGGCTATCGCCAGGGGTGAATTAGCAAGCGGCGATAAGCTGCCTGCGGTGAGAAAACTTGCTTCGGAACTGGTGATAAATCCCAATACCGTTGCCAGGGCTTACAGCCGGTTAGAACAGACCGGGCTGGTTATCACCAAAACCGGCTCCGGCACATTCGTCAGCGACCCAAAACTGCGCAGAAGTGATGCTTCAGACATCAATATGCTTGCCGAGAGAATGGATACACTCATTACGCGGGGTCTGAACCTTGGTCTCGAAGCTCAGGATTTAATAGTGCTGCTCGAAAAGAGACTGGCGAAATTCGGTAATAAATCAAATAAGCGGAAAGATGAGAAATGAATGAGATAGTATTGGAAACAGAAGCCCTTACAAAATACTACGGCAGCACCCTTGCGGTTGACCACTTCGATTTGAAGATACCACGTGGCTGCATCTGCGGATTTGTGGGCCGAAACGGGGCAGGAAAAACCACCGCCATCAAGTTAATGTTAGGCCTGTTAAGACCCACAGCAGGCTCGTCAAGATTATTAGGCTGTAACTCGTCGGCGCTAACGCCTGCGATTCGTCAGCGCATAGGTTATGTAACGGAAGGTCATCGGCTGTTTCGCTGGATGAGTATCGGCGGATTAGAGAAATTTCAGCGGGCGTTTTTCCCGAAGCAGTGGGACGACAAGTTCTTCGCCGATATGATTGAATACTTCAACCTGCCAAAAAAGAAAAAGATAAAGTACCTCTCAAACGGCCAGCGGGCACAGGTCTCGTTAGCTCTTGCGCTGGCACCGAATCCGGAGCTGCTGATAATGGATGACCCCACCCTTGGACTTGATGCCGCAATCAGACGCCAATTTTTAGAGGGTATGATTGAGCTTATTATGCGTCAGGGCAGAACGGTCCTTTTCTCCAGCCATATCCTCGGTGACGTCGAAAGGGTTTCCGACCGGATAGTGGTTATTGACAAAGGGATTTTAAGAGCAAATTGTTCCCTTGAGCAGTTCCAGAAAGCGATTAAGAAAGTAATATTGAGCTTTGCCGATTCTGTTCCCGACGATGTTAATATCGACGGGCTTCTGCACTGCAAACGCAGCGAAAAAGAGCTTGAACTGACGCTAATCGGCACCGATGATGAAAAAATCAGCGAATGGGCAAAGTCAGCCGGAGCGGAAAATTACCGCATCGTCAAAATGAATCTGGAGGACCAGTTCATCGAATTTACCGCACCGGCCAATCACAGAAGATTATTCCAGTGGGAGGAAAGATAAAATGAGATTCTCA
>CAYQKF010000074.1:0-24730 GCA_964417935.1 uncultured Pirellulales bacterium | reverse complement strand
TATGAGAACGATCGGCAATAAAAGATTAAGAAAGTTCATATATGTAACTCTGACACTGCTGGTATCAACTTCGCAGGTCTTTGCCTATCCACCTGATAATGCGGCAGTACTTTATTATCGAGCGTGTCAGTGGTATCAGGCAGAGCCTGAAATGGAGCAAATGCTGTCCGATTTATCAAGGGGCAAGATTGAGGTTAACGAAAAGATAAAGAAATTCGTTAAAAGTAATAAACGCGCGATAGATTTTGCAATAGCTGCTTCTGGAGTGACAAATTGCGATTGGGGTATGGATTATTCCAAAGGTATGGCAACCGTTTTGCCGCCTCTTCACACATTCAAAAAGCTGGCCAGATTGATTCTTTCAGATGCTAAAATCATGGCTGAGAAAGGTGATTATAAGTCTGCGATTGATCGTTGTTTAAGTCTTGAAAGATTTGCCCGGCACGTAAGCGACCGTTCAATGATGACCTATTTATTTGGCTTAGCAATCAATAAAGAATCAGATAAATATATTCAGGACATTCTGGCAAATATGCATGAAGATTTAGAAATGTTGAGTTGGCTCAAAAATCAACTTGCACAGATTGACAGCAAATCTTTTTCATTCAAAACCTGCATCGATTATGAGAATGAGGTAGTAATTTCATTTATGATAAAGGATAATATTAAAGGGTTATTGCCCATTGAAAATTGGGAAGTGCCACCTTCTGTTTCGAAGACTGCTGAAAAATGGATTCTTGTTGCTGACGAACAGTTTTTAGTAAGTAACAGGGCTTATTGGAAAAAACTTATTGGCAACATCAAAGCCACTCTGGATATGCCATATCCGAAGGCCTATGCTGAACTTAAGAGGCTGTGTGAGAAACCGGAAAAAGATATAATTGAAAATCCGGATGCAACTCTGACCACTATCTTATTGCCTGCATTTGACAAATCTTACAGTGTTGGAATAAGAGGAAAAAATCTACCCAACGTTATCAGGGCAGCAATTGACATTTACATAATAAAGGCTAAAACCGGGCGATTGCCTGATAAGCTTCCTGCAGGCTTGCCGGGAGATTTATTCAGCGGCAAGCCTTTTAAATATGAAAAAGACGCTGATGGCTTTATCCTGCGCTGCCAGGGCAGGGATTTAAACAGAGACGAAATCCATCAGTACGAATTCAAGGTCAAAAAGTAATTTGTTGTATTGTCAGCCAAACAGGCCGGTCCCTGCCAGCGATAAGCAGGGATTCGGCCTTTTTTATGCGCGTCGATAGTGACAGAATAATTTATTCGTAAAAGAGGTTGCGCAGAGGGTGCATTTTCCGTCTATAATAGTGAAGTCTTGAAGGATTGACATCAGGAGGTTTTTTGAGAGACCGGCAGACAGAACTTTTAGAGCTGTTGGACAAGTCCGGAGCGAATTTGTATGCGCTTTTGACCAGGCTGACACTGCGCGAAGACGTCGCTGAGGAGCTAATGCAGGAATTATTTATAAAACTCAGTAATTCGAGGCACTTCGATAAAGCCGGGAACCGTCAGGCTTACGCCCGCAGAGCAGCAATAAATCTGGCTTTTGACTGGCGGCGCAGCCGGAAGCGAAACCCTTTGCGGTTAGACCAGGTACGCGAACCAGCCTCTGATGACGGCTCACCGTTGGGTAAACTTGTTCGGACAGAAGAATTGGATGAAATACTTAATGCGATTGGTCGATTGAACAGGTCATCGCGCGAGGCCTTTGTAATGCGATACATTCAAGAGGAATCTTACGATTATATCGCCGAACAATTAGACAAGACCGCTCATCACGTCCGAGCCTTGTGCTCGAGGGCTTTAAATCATCTTCGGGATGTACTCGGACACGACCAGCGGCTATCTTTCGAAAAGGAGAAGCACAATGTCAAAAAGTGACGAAAACCAAATCGAACATAAGCTCAAAGTCCTCTCACAGATTGAGCCGAGTTCTGAGGCCACCGGCCGTGCAATACAACGGGCTCGGGACACTCTGATAAACGAAAAAAGCCGACATAGTGCAAGTACGAGAATATGGCGAAACATTTTTAAGAACCCAATAACAAAGTTCGCTGCCGCGGCTGTTTTGTTGATTACTGTCGGATACACCGTCGGCCGAGTCTCTGCCCCTCAGCCGCTGGACGTGGAAGAGCTCCAGGCAACACTGGAAAGCTCATTGAGAACGTCTCTGGAACCGGCTATTCGGCAGGACCTGCTGGAGGAAATGAACGACCGCTGGCAGTCGGCCTTTGCAGCTAATTGCGCTCAGCTCAAAGACGAACTTCAACGGCAGGTTCGCCGCGACCTGACCGAGTTCGCAGCACAGACCTTAGCTGCCTCCGGCACCCTGACGAACCAACGTTTAATGGAGCTCATCCGGTTAATCGAGGCCGCTCGCAGGCGGGAGCGTCAACAGATTGAAGCGGCCTTAGAGCAAATAGAACAAGAAAAAATCCAGCTTAGAAATGGTCTGTTGGCCGTAGCTGCCCAGACAAACGAACTACTTGGCACGAAGCGGGATTAGTGCTCTTTAGCAGCTCAATTGACGGGTGTCATTGCGAGGCCACGAAAGTGGCCGTGGCAATCTCATCTCGTCATAGGTTTTGAGATTGCTTCGCTGCGCTCGCAATGACAAGAAGCTGACCCGGCAGTTCAGTGCCGGATGTATTTGAAAAATTTAACCAGTAAAATGAAAGGAGCAAAAAATGAAATTTCTAACCCGAACAATCATTGTGCTTGTCGTTTTCAATCTGGCGATGGGAAATCTTGCCCCGGCTCAAGCAGAAAGCAAAGCAGAAGGACAGGCGGAGCCTACAAGTCGAGGGGTGGCCCCGGTGCCTGCGCCCCCCGGGCCTGTGCCGCCAGGGACTGCGCCTCCAGCGCCGCCTATTACTGAAGAACAGACCCCGCCTGCACCGCCGGTACCGATGCGGACCCTTACCATTTCCGGTAGTACCGGAGTGGGAGGGGTAACAATGCTGGGACTGCCGGGCAACGTTGTTACCGACCAAAACGGCTATTACAGCGCAAATGTGGAGCACGGCTGGAGCGGCAAGGTTGTGCCGGCAAAAGAAGGTTACAAGTTCGAACCGGCCAGTATGACCTACACGAAAGTTACCACCAACCGAAGTAATGATAACTACGTTCCAAAAATAATTACCAATATCATTTCCGGCGAAGTGGGAGTCAGTGGCGTTGAGATGAGGGGTCTGCCGGGCAGTCCTGTTACCGGCAGGGACGGCACATATCAAGCTACTGTTGACTACGGCTGGAGCGGCACGGTTAGGCCTAAGAAAGAAAGTTATGCCTTTGAGCCACCTGAACTGAGATACAGTAGAGTTATCCACGACCAGACTAATCAGAACTATAGCCTGAAAAGGGTTGGCCCTGCGCCTATGCTTGGGCGTACCGGCGGCCGGAAAGTCCTTGTGATACCGGATACAGAGGTCAAACCGGAAGAGCTTGACGCTATAACGCAGGATTTGCTGGTAATGTCGCACATCCTTGACGAGAGGTTTAAGGAGCCCCGCACGATGAAGAGGGTGTTCACCGATTTTGGTGATTTCTTTGGGCGGGACAATCGCTCTACGGAGGCTATCTATATGCAGGGCTATGGAGTGGTCTTTTTAATGGAAGTAAATTTTGCATTCTCACCTCCATTAAAACCAGATGTGCAGAAAGATGAGGAAACCGCCGAACAGGTTGACCCGACCTGGCAGCGGGCAAGAGAGCAGATATTCGCTCCGAAAACTCCCAACCTGGGTATGCCGGCTTTCCCAGGTCAGGGCCCCGGTCTGGTGAAATTTGACCAGATCAAGAAAGAGCTTATCGAAACGCTGAAACACGCAGCGAATATTCGAAACCTATCACCGGATGAGTGGATAATTGTCACAGTCATTGGACAGGGCCGCCAGGGCGGTGTGATTTATTTTAGTAACAAATCATTTGGAAGCGCCGCTCCGAGGTCCAATTATTCCTCGTCTTACTCCGCGTCAGAACAATCCTCATCAAGTGAAAGGGGCGGTTATGCTGCGTCCCGCAGTTCCGGTGTTGCCGGTGGTTACGGAGGCATGGGTGGCTACGGCGGTGGTATGGGCGGCTATGGCGGTGGCATGGGTGGCATGGCCGGTTACGGCGAGATGAGCCTTCCCTCGGCCACGGTTATGACTATACGCGCGAAAAAGTCGGATGTGAGTGACTTTGCCAGGGGCGAGCTGGATCTTGACCAATTCCAGCAAACGGTGGAGATATTCACTTACTGATTGCTTTGAAGAAAGGAGCGTATTATGTCCACGCAAAGAATTATTATTGGATTGATTGTATGTTTCTCGATAGCTGTGCTTGCAGGGCAAACTCAGTCCGAAGTATCGAAATCTAACCAAACAGTAAGACCACCTGATGCTGAGCGTTTGCGGTATATGACTCCGGAAGAGAGGAAAAAAGCATTTGAAGAGTGGGCTGCCCAACGCAGGCGGGTCCACGAAGAGCGTGTGGCTAAACAAAGGATGGAATTCGAACAGAGGGCAAAAGACAGGCATGATGGAAAGAATGAACGTAGGAACCAATTCATAAAGCAAATACTTGAAGTAACCGAGGAGCAATGGAAGGTCATCGAGCTTAAAATCAACAAGATATATTTCCTCAGAAACCAATCGAGCATCAGCGTGGGATTCGGCGGGGCAGGTGGTGGCTACAGAGGGGGGAGCAGCGGCAGCAGCGGCGGTGGATACAGGTCAGGCAGTAGTAGTGGCGGCAGCAGCGGCGGATACAGGTCAGGCAGCAGTAGTGGCGGCAGCAACAGCGGTGGATACAGGACAGGCAGCAGTAGTGGCGGCGGCAGCGGTGGATATGTTATGCAAGGTGGTAGTGGCAGCGGCAGCGGGGGCAGTGCACAATTCTGGGCTGGACCGACCTGGCGGCTTGCCGACCGCGAGCTGACCGAAGGTGAAAAAGCCTGTGAAGAGCTTTTTGAGCTTCTGCAAGACAAAAGTTCAAAACCAGAAAAAATCAAACAGAAAATGGATGCCTTGCGCCAAGCCAGAGAAAAGGCTAAGAAGCAATTAGACAAAGTCCGACAGGAACTTCGCAAGATACTGAATTCCCGTCAGGAAGCGAATTTAGTACTTTTGGAAGTCCTTGATTGAACCTTCAATGTAATTCTACAAATCCTGCAGGTACGGTTTTGACCGCGGACAAGGCCGGATGTCTTGTCCTTTCGTCTACGATCCTGACAAAAATCAGATATAGACGTCACTTGTGAACAAATGGAAGTTATAAATTACTAATATATGGGGAAAGAGGGCCCAAAAAATGGCTAATATGACTAATCTAAAGACTTGGTTGATAATTCCGGCATTGCTGGTATTGTCGGGGATGAATGCTGTTGTGGGAAAAACTATCTACGTTGATGCCGATGCCACCGGTGCAAACGACGGCTCGTCCTGGGCCGATGCCTTTAATTACCTTCAAGATGCCTTGGCCATTGCTTCAACGGATGATGAGATGAAAGTCGCCCAGGGAATTTACAAGCCTGACTTAGGCGGCGGTAATACACCCGGCGACCGAAGGGCGACATTTCAGCTTATCAACAGCATAACAATCAAAGGGGGCTACGCCGGCCTTGGCGAACCAGAGTCTGATGCACGAGATTTCGACTTGTATGAGAGTAGACTAAGCGGCGACCTCAACGGTGACGACGTCGAGGTTGAAGAAGTCCAAGACCTACTCAATGAACCCACGAGAAGAGACAACAGTTGCCATGTGGTTACAGGCAGCTACGCGGATGAAACTGCTGTTCTCGATGGTTTCACCATCACGGCAGGTCTTTGCATATCGACCGACTGTAACGACAGCCCTAAAGGTGGTGCCGGTATGCGCATTGAATCCGGCAGTCCAACAATAGTTGATTGTTTGTTCACCGGCAGTGCAGCTATTGGCGGTGCTGGCGGATTACTAAACTATAACGGCAGTAACCCAAAGCTGGTTAATTGTACGTTCAGTAAAAACAATGCTTTGTCCGGCGCAATGGAAAATGTAGATAGCAGCCCCATACTCACAAACTGCACATTCGAGCACAACTCCCACAACGGCATGGGGAACCACAATGACAGCCACCCTGTGCTAATAAATTGCACATTCGAGCACAATGTACACACCGGCATGCACAATAAAGATGTCAGCAATCTGACTCTCACTAACTGCACATTCAGCAATAACGGTCATTGGGGGATGTACAACTGGGGCAGCACTCTTACACTGACTAACTGCATATTCGAGAATAACGGGCATGGTGGGATAGACAATCTCAGCGGCTGCAATCTAACGATGACCGGTTGCCTGTTTAGCGGTAACTCGGCGTTTTCTGGCGCCGGGATCAACGGCTCCTTCAGTGACCTGACACTGCACAACTGCACATTCAGTGGAAATTCAGCTGATGCTACCGGCGGAGGAATAAAGGCCTCCTCATGTAAAATAGCACTTTATTACTGCACGTTCAGTGGAAACTCGGCCGGCCAGGGTGGTGGAATATATAGCTCCGGCAACCTGATACTTCACAACTGTCTTTTCAGTGGAAACTCGGCCAGGCGGGGCAGCGGGATTTTTAGCTGGGGTCACCTAACACGCCTGCAGAACTGTACATTCAGCGCGAACTCGGCAGATAATCAAAACAGCTGCATTTACAGTGTTAAAGGCGTAACCACCTTGAACCACTGCATTGTATGGGGTAATGGCTCGGACCAGATCGACAGCAGCGCTAATGTCTCATACAGCAACATACAAGGCGGATTCCCAGGCGAGGGGAACGTTGATGTTGATCCATGCTTTGTTGATCCTGGCTATTGGGCCGATCTCAATAATCCGAACGTCATTGTTGAACCCGATGACCCAAACGCCGTATGGATGGATGGTGATTATCATTTGCAATCACAGGCAGGCCGCTGGAACAGAGAAGGTCGAACATGGGTTCAGGACAACTTCACTAGCCGTTGCATAGATGCCGGTGACCCAAATAGCCCCATCGGTTTGGAGCCGTTTCCGAATGGGGGGCGGGTCAACATGGGAGCATACGCTGTCACTGACGAAGCCAGCAAATCGTATTTCGGCGAACCTGTTTGTGAAACTATATTAGTGGGTGACATAAACGGTGACTGTGTGGTGGATTTCGCAGACCTTGCGATAGTTCTCTCACATTGGATGATGCGTGGCGAAGACTTCGTAAACAAGCCTCCGACAGTGAAGCTTATTGAGCCGCAAGATGGGGGCCAGATTGAATGGCCCGGCCCTACAACATTCCGGGCCGAGGCCAACGATGTTGACGGTGAGCTGCTCACGGTCACATTCATTATGCACCAAAGGACAAACGGCGGGTCGCACACAATAGGTCTCACAGACAGCGACGGGACGGACGGCTGGCAGGACGAATGCACCTGGCGGGACGATATCACTGAAGGTAACTGGACAGTCTGGGCAGAGGCTATGGACAACGAAGGTGCGGTGAGTGTGTCACCCGAAATTGTAGTAACCCTCTACCGCTCCCAGTAGAGCCTGTAGCGAGCAAAAGGACAGAGCATCACCCAGAGATGCGCCCAAGGAAATAAACGGCAGTTACAAGGTCGATCGTGCGGCTTTGGTGCTGATGGCTTACCGTTGGGCGGGCTTTCCCTCGTCCACGGTTCTGGTAATGCGCTCAAGGCAATAAGGCAAAGAAAGGCTGGGCCTGTTGGCTCGGCTTTTTTTATGCGCTCTTCCACTGGATTATTTATCACTATAAGGCAAATTTATACGAAAATCATATTTCCCAAAAACGAATTGACGCCAGACGGCTCGGCAGTTACAATCTCTGAGCTTTTTTGAGCCTAATTATCCTATTAAGGAGGTAATGGTTATAAATGAATAATGTGAACGAATTACTAAAAGAAAAGCTGACAACTGAAAACTACAACAGGCTCATCGCTCTGGATAATCCGAAGATGCACAAGTTCGTCGCCGATGCGATTGAGTTAACCGGCCCCGCCTCGGTCTTTGTCTGTACCGATTCTGAAGAGGATAGAGCTTATATTCGCGAATTGGCAATAAAAAATGGTGAGGAAATACCGCTGAATATGCCCGGCCATACCTGCCACTTTGACGGATACCACGACCAGGCCCGCGATAAGGCACGAACAAAATACTTATTGCCGCCCGGCTCCGACCTTGGTGCGAGTCTCAATTCCATCGAAAAGAAGCCCGGCGTTGAAGAAGTCCGCTCTTTTCTGAAAAACTCAATGGTTGGCCGAGAAATGTTAGTTTGCTTTTTCTGTCTGGGCCCAATCGATTCAGATTTCTCTATTCCCTGCATTCAGATAACGGATTCGCCCTACGTTGCCCACAGCGAAACCATTCTCTATCGGCCCGGTTACGAGCAGTTTAAGAAATTCGGCTCGGAACCTGATTTCTTTAGATTCATCCATTCCGAAGGCGAGCTTGAAAACGCTGTGAGCAAGAATATTGATAAACGCCGGGTCTATATCGACCTCGAAGAAAACCTGGTCTATAGCGTCAACACCCAGTATGGCGGCAATACCATAGGCCTGAAGAAACTGGCCCTGCGATTGGCCATCAACAGGGCATCCAAAGAAGGATGGCTCGCCGAGCATATGTTTGTTCTCGGCGCCCACGGCCCGGGCGGCAGGGTAAGTTACTTTGCCGGCGCATTCCCGTCGGCCTGTGGAAAAACCTCGACCTCGATGCTGCCCGGACAAACTATTATCGGGGATGACATCGCCTACTTACGCAAAAAGAACGGACGAATGCGCTGCGTGAATGTCGAAAAAGGCATCTTCGGCATCATTCGCGATGTCAACCCAAAAAACGACCCCATTATTTACGAGGCCCTGACAGGTCCCTGCGAAGTCATCTTTTCCAACGTCCTGATTGATGGTGCAAAGAAGCCTCACTGGCTCGGTATGTCCGCCGAAGGCGGAGAATTACCGCCAGAAGGAATCAACCACTCGGGCAAATGGCACAAAGGCAAAACCGACAATGACGGCAATGAAATTACCGCCTCGCACAGAAACGCTCGCTACTGCTTAAACATCCCGGACCTGAGCAATCGCGACCCGTTAATCGATGACCCGAATGGTGTGCCGGTCGGAGGTGTCATTTACGGCGGACGTGACAGCGATACCCTGGTCCCTGTTGAGCAGGCCTTCAACTGGGCAGAGGGCATTATCATAAAAGGTGCCTGCCTCGAATCCGAAACCACCGCTGCAACGTTGGGCAAAGAAGGCGTCAGAACGTTCAATCTGATGTCAAATCTCGATTTCCTCTCAATACCGCTCGGCCGATACATTCAGAACAATCTGGATTTCGCCGGGGGTATCGAGAATCCGCCGTTGATATTCTCGGTCAATTATTTTCTTAAGGACGAAAACGGCAAATACTTAAACGGTATGGCTGATAAACTGGTCTGGATTCTGTGGGCTGAACTTCGGGTAAACAGCGACGTTGACGGCATTGAAACACCGACGGGCCTGATACCAAAATATGAGAACCTCGAAAAGCTGTTTAAAGAGCACCTTGACGCACAATATACCCAGGCTGACTATGTGCGGCAATTTACGATTCGCATACCGGAAAACCTTGCAAAGCTCGACCGCATCGAGAAAATCTATAAAGAAAAGGTTTCCGATACGCCGCAAATTGTTTTCGATACATTTGCCGAGGTTCGCAAACGCCTGAGAGCAGCCGGCGACAAACACGGCGATTACATCTCGCCATTTGACTTGGAAACCCCACGTAAAACATGGGGCTAAATATTTAGCCTGCGGTTCCCCGCTTTCGCGGGGACAAGCTTACCGCAGGTTTAGAAGGGAGTAATGATATGAAAATGCGTTTAAATCGAGTCCGCCCTGGGCGGATTAAATTATTGCTTCTGGTATTTTTGGCACTGCTTGCCGCCACGACAACAGCAGAAGGAGAATCTAATTCCCCCCGCTGGGGGATCTTCGAGCTGGCGCTAAAGGGGCCTGAAGGCGGTAATCCATTTATTGATGTAAAATTGAGTGCTGAGTTTAAGCAGCACAGCCGAGTTTTTAAGCCGGAAGGGTTCTACGACGGAAACGGTGTGTATCGGATTCGGTTTATGCCGGATGCGCTGGGCGAATGGACCTACGTAACAAAGAGTAACCGCAGAGAGCTCAGTGGAAAAACGGGTAAATTCACCTGTGTAGAACCATCGCCGGGCAATCACGGCCCTGTTCGCGTGCACAAGACCTGGCACTTTGCCTACGCCGACGGCACACCTTATTTTCAAATCGGCACTACCTGCTATGCCTGGGCACATCAGGGAAACGCGATGGAAGAACAAACGCTGGCCACGCTCGAAGATGCGCCGTTTAATAAGATGCGAATGTGTGTCTTCCCCAAAAGCTATTCTTACAACAAAAACGAGCCTGAGTTCTATCCCTTCGAGGGAGAACCACTGAAAGACTGGGACTATAGCCGTTTCAATCCCGAATTCTTTCAGCATTTTGAGAAGTGCGTCGGCGATTTGCGTGATTTGGGGATCGAGGCCGACCTTATTCTCTTCCATCCATACGACCGCTGGGGCTATGCTAATATGGATTCCGAGACCGACGACCGTTACCTGCGTTACATCGTCGCCCGGCTGGCGGCTTATCGCAATGTGTGGTGGTCCTTTGCCAATGAGTATGATTTGATGAAGTCAAAGACTATGGCAGACTGGGACCGCTTCTTCCAAATCGTCCAAAAGTACGACCCATACCAGCGCCTTCGCGGTATTCATAACTGCCGCGGCTTCTACGACCACAACAAGCCCTGGGTTACCCACGCCAGCATCCAAAGCTCTGACCTTGCAAGAGGCATAGAATGGCGAAACAAATACAAAAAACCGATTGTATTCGATGAGTGCAAATATGAAGGGAACATCCCGCAGGGCTGGGGCAAAATTACCGCCCAGGAATTGACCCACAGATTCTGGCTGGGAACCATCGAAGGCTGTTATGTCGGACACGGCGAGACTTACAAGCACCCCAAAGATATCCTCTGGTGGTCAAAAGGCGGCGTGCTGCATGGGCAAAGTCCGGCCAGGATTACTTTCCTGAAAAAGATAATGGAGCCGACGCCGTTTGCCCAGATGGAACCTCGTGAGCTTCCCTCCGGCAGCTATCTGCTTTCAAAAGCCGGCGAGCTTTATTTCATCTACTTTACCACGCAGACAGCGGTAACCTTAGAGCTTCCGGTCCCGAGACCGTACAAGGTTGACGGCATCGACACCTGGAATATGACCGTCACCCCGATGGGAAATGCCGAACCTGGTCGATTCAGCTTTACCCCGCCCAGGGCCAACTACCTCCTGCGTTTATCCGTTTATGCCCCCGGCGAGAAAATGAGACCTGACATAAAAGCATCTGCCAATCCAACAGAAGGCACAGCTCCCCTTAAAGTGCAATTCTCAACGCCGACCAAACTTCGGCCTCGGTGGGAATTCGGAGATGGAGCATCTTCATCCGAGCCAAATCCAGCCCACGTTTACGAGAAGCCGGGTCTCTATACAGCAATGCTGACCGTTACTGACGATAACGGACTCTCTGCCAGTACTGCTCTGGCTATCGCTGCGGACCGGGCGACCGGCTCGCCCATCGTACGGGTCGGATTTAAAGATGGCGATAGTCCACACACAAAACTTCACGGCAAAATCATCCGGGCCAAAGACGGGGCCTATAACTTCGGGGATGGCGAGCCTTGGAAGTGGATTTCCGTCGGGGACAAACCTATCAAGGCACTGGAAGGATTGCGGTCTTTTACAATTTTGGGCTGGGCAAACCCTTCCAGCTTAAAGACCGGAAGCGGCGGCAACCGCCTCGTGTTCAATTTGAACTATAACCGCTCAGGATTTGACCTGGTCTGTCTGCGGGATGGTCGGCTGCGTCTTGCTGTAAACGAATGGCCCGACCGCATAAGCAACGACAGCTCATCAAAAAAACTGCGTATCGGTCGGTGGAGTTTCTTTGCAGTTACTTACGATGGAACCAGGGCAAAGGATAATGTCCGCTGGTACTTCGGTGATGTTGATACACCCGCCCAGCTTGACAGAACGAACAGTTATAGCCGCGGCGCCACGGGCAAAGGCAGCGGCACGCTTACCATCGGCAACTATAACGAAAGCATACAGCAGCACGGCAAGGACCGACAATTCCGAGGCCGATTGGGCGGTATAAAGATTTTCGGCAGCCGAATCGGACCACGCGGTGCTCTGTCGTTAGGTGATATTCGAAAAGACCAACATGATAACTGACCCGGGTACAAAATATACTAAAACAGAAAAGGGGATGATACTATGATAAGCTATAGAATGAAGACGAACCGAAGCACCAAAAATCACCTGGATAAAAGACTATGTTACGGCAGACGTGGACTTATCCAGACGGTGGGAATATACACAATCGGCGCTCTGCTGCCACAAGAAGCTGGAGGTGCGCAGAAAAATCAGCCTGAGTTCAAGGTGTTGGGCGAAGAGACCCAATTTGATATCGGTGATAAGGGACAAGAAATAATTGAGAAAGCGTATAAGATTGGTCATAAGTTTGAAAAAGAGCATGGAGGATGCTGCCGATGCACTGTTGCCGCGCTGCAAAAATCTATTGACTTTATTCCCGAAGACAAGGACCTGTTCAGAGCAGCCAGTTGTCTGGACGGCGGAGCAACACCTAGCGACATACAAAATTGCGGGGCCTTCACCGGTTTAGGTATGGTCATCGGCTGGCTCTGCGGCGCAAATAAATTTGGAAACACCAAGTTATCTCATACCCTGATTCGGCAGGTGTACAAACAGTTTGAAAAGGAGTATGGAAACGTATTATGTAGGGATGTTAGGAAGAAGATAAATCGCGACTGCCCGGAAGTAGTTGCACGGGCAACAAAATGGACCGCAGAAATACTGATGAGACAGTTCACGAACTATCAGTAACAATAAAGGAGACACTGGATGCAAAAGAAGACTATTCGTACCGGGATTATCGGGGCCGGTTTTGCCGCCACCTTTCATTTCGAATGCCTGAAGAAAGTCCACGATATTAACGTCGAGGTAGAAGGCGTTTTCGCAATAGACACCGAGCAGGCAAAATCGTATGCGAAAAAGCGAGAGATACGAGCTTATGATAGCCTGGAAGAGCTTATCGATAAGGCCGATGTCATTCACGTCTGTACTCCGCCGGTGGCCCATGAGCCCATTGCGGTTGCCGCCCTTGAGCGGGACAAATTTGCCATCGTGGAAAAACCACTCACCGGCTACTTCGGCGACGGCTCGGAGGATTTCAACGGCGATACCTTCCCTAAGCAGGATGCACTCGACCACTCCATTGCGAGTATCGAGCGCATGCTCGAAGCAGAATCCAAAAGCAAAGGCCGGATACTATACGCCGAGAACTGGATTTATGCACCTTCGATTCAAAAGGAGAGGGAGATTATCGAAAAAACCGGCGCACAGATTCTCTGGCTCCACGGCGAAGAGGCACACTCCGGCTCGCACGCCGTGACGTATGCCTACTGGAAGTTCTCCGGCGGCGGCGTAATGATAGGCAAGGGATGTCACCCGCTGACAGCGGCGCTTTATCTAAAGCGGGTGGAAGGAAATGCTCGCAACGGCAAATCTATTCGACCGAAAGCGGTGTCCGCCCGCACAGCCGCTCTGACACGACTGGAGAACTTCGAGGACAAGGGGCATATTCGGGCAGACTACCACGATATCGATGACTTTTCTTTGATGCACATCGTCTTTGAAGACGGCACTATCGCCGACATCTTCGCCTCTGATATTGTTTTAGGCGGCATCCATAACTGGCTCGAAGTCGCAGCGAACAACCACCGGACTATCTGCAACATCAACCCGAACACAGTGATGAAAACTTACAACCCGGTGGATGCGTATTTCGCCGATATATATGTAGTGGAAAAGACCGGCACAAAACAAGGCTGGTCGAACCCGTCGCCCGATGAGGACTGGTTCACAGGTTACCCGCAGGAAATGGAGGCCTTCTACAGGACCATTGCGTACGGTGACCCGCTGGAAAGTAACAGCAACCTGGCCGCCGATGCCATCTCGACTATTTACAGCGCATACGTCTCGGCTGAAAAAACAGGGACCGAAGTCCCCCTTAAAACGTTTTAAATTTGATACTGAATACCCGATGCTCATCGAGCATCAAGTATCGAGCATCGAGTATCGAGTATCCGGCATCGAGCATAAGGAGTAAATATGGAGTTCCTCGGTTTACACTACGCAATCTGGATTGTGCTCATATTATACTTTGCCGGAATGCTCTTGATGGGCTGGTGGAGCAAGCGGGGCATACACAACCAGGAAGGTTACCTGTTGGGCAATCGCCGATTCGGCTGGCCAATGATGGTGATGCACGCCTTCGGCGCGGGAACCCATCCGGGTAACGTGGCGGGAGTGATGAGCCAAGGTGTTGTAAGCGGGGCTTCTGGTATATGGGTCTCATGGATGTGGCTGTTCGGGACGCCCTTCTACTGGATTATCGCACCGATAATTCGGCGGATGCGGTGCCTGACGATGGCCGACTTCTTCCGGGAGCGTTTCGGCAGCTCGGCCAGTGTGCTGTACATTATCGTCGCGGCGGTGGGAATGATCGTTTTCTTGGCAGGCGTGATGCTTGCGACAACTCGCACCGTGCAGGGCGTAATGGGCAAGGCGCTGATGGCCGAAAGCGATCTTTGGTTCTTCGGTATCCTCCTTGTCACCACGGCGGTGTTCATAATCTATAGTTATTGGGGCGGGATAATCGCGGCAATCCGCACCGATATGATTCAGGGCTTAATGATTATCGCTTTGTCGTTCATTGCCATTCCTGTCGCCCTCGGCCGTGTGGACGGCATGACCGGGGTGCGAGCGACATTAGGGGCACAAGGCGACGGTTACCTCAGATTGTTCGACCCGAAAGAATTTAGTTTGCTTACGGTGCTGTTGTTGTCTATCAACGCTCCGCTGACGGCGCTGGCGTTTCCGCATCTGATGAGCGTTTGTGCAGCGGGCAAGACCGAATGGGCGGGTCGGGTCGGCTTTACCTACGGCAACATACTCAAACGCATCTGCACGATAGGCTGGTGCGTGCTTGGATTGTGCTGGCTGGCATACCTGCTCAACGAAGGTTTGGCAATCCATAAAGACGCTGCCTTTGGTGATTCGATTCGCGGGTTACTAAGGCCCGAGCTTCAGGGTGTGATGCTGGCCTGCGTGATGGCGGCGGCAATGTCCTCCGGCGATGCCGTCCAGGTGACAGTCGCGGGGCTCTTTTCCCAAAATATCTATCGCGTTTATTTTAATCCCAAGGCCGATGAGAATCAGTTGGTGCGTGTAACCCGAATAATAGGTGTTGTCATCGCCCTTTTGGCGCTCGGCGGAGCGATTCTGATGCGGAGCAACCTAGTCAAAGCAATCCTCGATTATTTCAACATCCTCAGTCTGGTGGGTATTTCCACGGCTATGGGTATCCTCTGGCGGCGGATGAACACGACGGGAATGTTTTCCAGCACGATTCTGGCTTCGGGTACGTTCCTGGTTAGCCGTTATGTTCTCGGCTGCAGCCGGGACGTTACGATTGGCGTTCCGATCGTGGTTGGCGTGCTCGCCGGTGTAATCGGCAGCCTTGTAACAAAGCCGCCGAGCCGTGAAACGATAGAGAAGTTCTTCACAAAGATTTATGTCCCCATCGGGCAGGACGAGAAACTTGAACTGCCTTTGGATGAGGCAGTGCCTGCATCGAACCAATGGCTCACTGCCGGCGGGCTTTTCGTCGTCAAGCCCTCGCGCCAGTCCTGGGTGGGCTTTGTGGTTACATTAGGAATCTGCCTGGCCTGTATCCTGGTGATGTTGGCAATACTTAAATAGTTACTTTTGCGGAAACAGTATTTGTCATTCCCGCGGAAGCGGGAATCCAGCTTTTTCGCTCTGGACCCCTGCTTTCGCAGGGGTGACATCGTCGATTTTCGTTTTCCGCAACAGATACTAAATATAAAGAAAGGACAGCAGAGTGACTTCAAGCATCGGACTTGTTGGTCTTGGTCTCGTCGGTACGGCTATGGCAGAGCGTCTGCTGGCCGAAGAGTTTGATGTCGTCGGCTTTGACATCGACTCGGCAAAATGTGAGCACCTTGAACAGTTGGGCGGAAATGCTCTGGGCAGTCCGGCGGAGGTTGCCGAGCAGGTCGAGCACATTGTCCTTTCGCTGCCGGATACGGATGTTGTACTGCAGGTTGTCGAAGGCCCTGGCGGGATTCTGGAGGCCAAGACACTTCCGAGATATATTATTGATACGACCACCGGCGAGCCTGATGAAACGGCGGCGCTGGCACAACGCCTCGCCAGGCGAGGCATCTATTTCCTGGACGCCCCTTTTTCCGGCTCCAGCCGGCAGCTAAGGGACCGAGACGTAGTTTTTATGGTTGCTGGTGACAAGGCTGCATTCGAAAAGTGCATGGATATTTTTCGAGTCGCTGCCAAGAAGACATTTTACTTAGGCCCGTCCGGCAACGGCTCCAGAGCAAAACTCGCCAGCAATCTGGTCCTTGGACTGAACCGACTGGCTTTGGCCGAAGGACTTGTTTTTGCGAGCAAATTGGGCCTTGACCCGGAGGCCTTTCTTGAGATGCTCAAAGTTACGCCCGCTTATTCAGCCGCTATGGACATCAAGGGCAAAAAGATGTTAGACGGCGATTTCACCACCCAGGCAAGACTTCGGCAGCACTACAAGGACGTTTCGATTATCCTCAAATACGCAGAAAAAGCAGAGCAAGAGTTACCACTCTCAAAAGTGCACCTGGACGTCCTGGAAAAAGCAATAGCGGCGGGCGATGGGGATTTGGACAACTCCGCAGTCATTCGGGAGATTGAACGCAGAATAAAACCGTAAATCAATTAGGAAAGGAACAAACGCGCATGCAGTTCTCACCATCGGTATATGAACACGCTGCCGGATTGATTGGCAAAACCCCCTGGGAAGTATCGCGAAACTCTCGGCTTCTATCAAAAGCTCACATTGAAGCGTTTCGTCTCTACAATCATCGCCCTGTCGTGGTTGGCATAGACATTTATAACCTGGAAGCCGAGGCGTACGGTGCTACCGTTGACAAGCCGACCGGCACCGGTGTTCCTGCCATCTCCAAACATCCCTATTCGACGGCAAAAGAGCTAATTGCTTTGGGGCCGTTTAATCCTAAAACCGATGGTCGCATTCCGATGGTTATAGAAGCTGCCAGGCGTATTGCCGATGAATGTCCCCAGGCCGATGTCAGAATACCATTGAGCGGTCCGTTTTCGTTAGCAACAAATCTAATGGGATTTGATAATATATTGTGCGAGGTTCAAACCAATCCTGACCTGGTTGCCCGAACTCTAAGCCATCTTGTGACCGGACAAGTCGAGTTTTGCAAAGAAGTCGTTCGCCGGGGTTTGGATATTGCCTTTTTTGAATCGGCAGCGGTACCACCATTTCTGTCCCCGGATAACTTCAGGGACATCGAGCTTGGTGCTCTTAAAAAGATTATGGAAGAGACATCAGTGATCGTCGGCCATCCTGTTCCCTGCATTATCGGTGGTAACACCGCCCCAATTCTTGACTCAATTATGGAGACGGGAACAGGATATGTATGTTGTCCGGCTGGAACAGACCAGCAAATCTTTATGGAAAAAATGCGAGCACATCCCGACGTGATGGTCAGAATCAATATGGACCCGAGACCGATGACAGCAAAAAATTTTGAAGATGTCGAAAAGGAAGTTGACAGAGTATTGGAACTGGCCAACAATAGAGAGAGGGTTTGTATTGGGACGGGATGTCTGCCGTTTGAAACGGACCCGGAAGCAGTCTTAAAAACAAAAGAGTATATTCTGTCTAAGAACACTCGTGCTACGTAGCAAGCTACTTCGCAGAGTAGTATCGGTAGAAGCGTTTAATACAGGAGTTCAAAAACATGTCGCCAAACGAAACGGAACAAAGTCCCCTAACCCCTCCGCAGGGTCAGGAGCAGCAAGTCATGCACATGAATCCGCGTATCGAAAAGGACCGTCAACTTATATTGGATGCGCAGAAGAAAGGTAAGGGAGCTGTTTTTAAGACATATCTCAAATTATCAGGTCCTGGCTGGCTGCAGAGCGGCATCACCCTGGGCGGCGGCTCACTGTCGTCGAGCCTTTATCTGGGCGTGCTGGTCGGCTTTAGCTTTATGTGGCTCCAGCCGCTGGCGATGATTTTAGGTATCATTATGCTAAGCGCAATTGCGTACGTGACCCTCTCAAAGGGCGAGCGTCCCCTGCATGCAATTAACAGCCATGTCAATCCGGTTCTTGGCTGGGGCTGGCTGATTGCCTCGATGATGGCAAATCTCGTATGGTCGCTGCCTCAGTTCGCCCTGGGAACCGCCGCATTGCGACAGAACATCCTGCCCGGGCTCCTCGGGTCGGCGGTAATGCCGGAAATACCCAGTAAAATGATTGCCGGTGCAATCTTTCTCGCAATCTGCCTCACTTTCACTATGACCTACGGCGCCGGCGGCAAGGGTACGAAGATATTCGAAATCCTGATTAAGACAATCGTCAGTATGATCGTACTGTGCTTCCTCGGCGTTGTCGTCAAGCTCAGCATCGAAGGAAAAATCCTCTGGAGCCAGATCCTCAGCGGCCTGATTCCCGACCTGAGTCTGTTCGTCAAACCGACCGACATAATAATGCCTCACATACAAAAGGTGGCCGAGCAGTTCCAGTCTTTCTGGACCAACATGATTGTGGGCCAGCAGCGTGACGTTATGATAAGCGCCGCCGCAACGGCCGTTGGTATTAACATGACTTTTCTGCTGCCATATTCGATGCTGCGTAAGGGCTGGGACAAATACTTCCGCGGTCTGGCTATCTTTGACCTGTCAACCGGTTTGTTCATTCCCTTTATCCTGGCGACCGGCTGCGTGGTCATCGCTTCGAGCAGCCAATTCCATGGTCAGCCGGCAGTGGGTTTCGTCGGCGAGACACCCGAAGCCCAGATTACAGAGGCGGCACCGAAGAATCTTATCAAGCCCTGGAATGGTCTGATGGAAAAGCGACTGAAAGCTGAGGTTGGTGAAGCCGAATTTAACAAGCGGTTGGTCGCGGCGGTTCCGGTTGAGGGATTGACAGAGAAGGAAATCGAACAGAAGAAAATGCAGTGGTTTCAGAGTACCATGGACTACGCCGACAAAAAGATGGGGGCGATGCTGGTCAAACGCGACGCCTTCAACCTGGCTGATACACTGGCGCCGCTGACAGGTCCTGTTATTGCCCAGTACGTATTCGGCTTAGGCGTTATTGGTATGGCGATGAGCGCCGCGACAATGCTTATGACAATCAACGGTCTGTGTCTCTGTGAGCTATTGGGCAGGCCGCCGAGGGGCTGGACCCAGAAAATCGGAAGCCTGATGGTCTCGGTCGGGGCGCTCGGACCGTTCTTCTGGAAAGACGCCGCACCATATCTGGCGATACCTACGTCCGTCTTTGCAATGGTGCTGCTGCCCATCGCATACTTCGCATTCTTCCTGCTGATGAACCAGAAGAGTTTCCTCGGCGAGAATATGCCTATCGGAGCCAAACGCATCCTCTGGAATGTCCTTATGGCACTGGCAGCCGGTGCCGCATCATTCGGAAGCGTCTGGAGCCTCTGGTCGAAGCTGCAGTGGAAAGGAATCGGACTGCTCGCCGGCTTTATCGCCCTGTGCGTTATTGTGCATTTTGTTCGCAAGAAGAAAGCGACGGCATGACAGCCGAGCAATGGGAAAAATTGTTAGCCGTTCTGAATGGAGAACTATTTGAGCCGCTTCCGGTAGGATTCATTATAGATAGTCCCTGGCTTCCGGGCTGGGCGGGCCCCGTTAGAAATTCTACAACGGGTAATGTGATACAAAAAGGGGAGATTTCTAACGGGGCGGGGATGTCCACGCTTGATTATTTCAGCAGCGAACAGATGTGGTTCGAGGCCAACCTCAAGGCCGTCAGAGAGTTCCCGGACATTATGTTTTTGCCGGGATTCTGGGCAGAATTCGGAATGTGTACCGAGCCGTCCGCTTTCGGCGCGAAATGCTCCTGGCAGGAAAACGATCTGCCCTATGCAGATAAAATCATTACCGATATTCAGGATGTCCACTCGCTCTCCAAACCGAATCCCAAAACTGACGGCCTGCTGCCATTTGTCCTCAATCGCCTCAAACATTACCAGGGCCGAATCGAGCAGGCGGGACACGCCATCAGATTTGCGGTTTCGCGTGGACCGTTGAATATAGCCTCGTTCCTGGCCGGCAGCACGGAATTCCTTATGGCCATCCGAACAAATCCGGACGAGACACGCAGGTTGCTCGGAATTGTAACGGATTTCATTATCGACTGGCTTGAACTTCAAGCCGAGACCTTTCCCACCATTGATGGCATATTCATCCTCGATGACATTGTAGGCTTCTTAGGTGAGGAAGATTTCAAAGAAGCAGCACTGCCATATCTGAGGCGCATTTTCCAATCGCTTGATGTTACGGTGAAATTCTTCCACAACGACGCCCCCGGACTGATATGCGCACCGTATCTTCCTCAAATCGGCGTGAATCTTTTCAACTTCAGTTTCCAGCACACCCTCGCCCAGATGAAGGAGCTTACGAATCCCGATAAATCGGGACTTACTTTGCTCGGAAACATCCCCACACGCGACGTCCTTGCAGCAGGTACACCCGAAGATGTGCGCAGCAGCGTCAAAGCTGCACTTGAATCAGTAAGCGACAAGAGTCGGATTATCCTGTCCTGCGGCGGCGGCGTGCCTGGCGGCGTTTCGACAGAAAACATCGAGGCTTTTCTATCATCGGCCGGGTATTAGGACTGGTAAAGAAATTAGGTTTCGTTTTTGGTTGAGCGAGGACAAGGCTGGCAAGGAAGCAAAACGCAGGCCTACTGGTTGGTAGTCCGAGTTTTGCTGACACCGCCAGCCGAAGCCGCAGCCATCCAAAAATGGAAGATAATTTATTTACAAGTCCTTAGTCAAAGGGCAGTTTTACTCCACCTTGAGGAGTTCTCTTGATACTGCTCTTAGCACCTTCCGGCACTTTAAATTCAACCTTTTTTAGCCGACAAATCAGGCCTTCGGAAATCTTATCGAAGTCGCCTTTTATAAGCCTGGCGTATGAGATTGTCGGTGTTACCTTTTCAATCTTGATTGTTGCGATAAGGTTTTCCGTTCGGCCCAATGATTCCTTCGTATCAAAGTCAATTATTTCTTTGCCCTGAATCAAGACCTCCAGGACAGAACCTTTTGAGATTCTTTTCCCGCCCTGGTTGATAATGATTTGTCCTTCTATATCTTTGCTTGCGATGCGTATCGGGTAGAGTCTGTCGATAATATTATCGACAACCTGCTTGGCGACTCTGGCTGTAAGGTTATCAACCATCTCCCTGTAATCCAGGTCTTCAGGCCTCCATCTTTTCACGAGCACTCTGACCTGGTCTTTTTCAAGGGCAATATTAACGGTGTCGGCCAATTTGACTTGCCTTGTAGGGGCAACTATCAGCCGATAGTCAAAAACGTAATCAACCTCGTACTCTCTGATTGGACGGCCGATAGCCCTGGATGTTTTCTCTTTTATCTGGAGTCTTGCGTCGGAGATAGTGCCTACAATCATATAATCGGCACCAAGGACCTGTCCCAGTCTGGCCTTTTCCTCAATGGGCGAATCGTCAGAGATAAGAATATTCCTGTTTTGGGCAAATTCAGCGATATACTCTCTGTCTAAAACAGCGAATTTATTTGTCCCTGAAAGGCCTACGCTTAGCTGCTGGGAGAGCTTAAGAGACATTTCAACCCCGGAAGGAACATAGTTACCGAATTGATAGGAGTCATAGAGTGTTTGAATCGGCATTATAGCCAGCTTGAGCCTGTTGGTTTGTTCAGGGTCTTCGTAGTCGTAAACCCAGGCTTTAATTGTAACCTCATAGGTTTTATCATCGATTTTTTGTTCATCGATAATTTCGTAAGATTTGACCCAGCCTGCAATATCAGTCAACCGGGTGGAACCACCCGTCTGGACGGATACGGCATCAAACTCGATAGTTTTTCCCGTATCTTGTGTGTCAATGCCCACCCCGGCGGACTGGAAGCCGAATTCATACCTTCCCGAGCTGACTGCAATACCTTTGGCCTGAGCAACGGCCTGATACAACGCTTTTTGGATTGCCTGTTCTCTGGTTACGCCCTGCCCTTTTGTTTGGCGAACTATAGTTTTAGCAGCGGAAAACGCCTTAGGGCAGACCAACACCACTACAAGCAGGAGAATGTATATCTTTTTCATTTTTAACCCCACTTTAATATTTGACAAAACAATAAAATTTTGATGTTACCACGCTACGGACCTGTTACTACCTCGCTTGCCGATAATACTTTCTTTCTGCCAGAATCTCAGGCCGGTCGTTAAGTCTGTTATCATAAGCTGGAAATAATATTCGACCTGCTGGCGGTTCCTGTCGTAACGAATATTTCTCTGGAAAATTTTGCCGGCGATGCTCAGCTCAGGAGCGATTAATGTCCTTTTGCCTGCAAGGGTTTCCTGTTTGAATTCGTCTCCCGTTGCTGAGTCTCTGATATCTCTCATCTCGTAAATCATTTCGTCCGGGGCGCCCTCGCCTCCCACTGCTGAGGTCATTACAACCTGTCTGCTGTTCATAAGCTCTTCTTCAATCTTTGCCATCAACTGGTCGGTGTCAATTCGCTGCATGGTATCGTTTGTCACTCTGGCGGTCGTCATGACATATCTTCCACCGCCCGGTTTCTTAAGAGCGCCTGAACTAATCATCGATTGAATCATTTCGCTGGCGGCCTGGGCAAAATCCCGATAGTCCAGCTCCATAACTGCCTTGCCCTCATCGTTTACAACGTCAATGTTGACAGTTTCCTGGGCACAGCCTGCAAGGAAAAGGCCGGCTAATGTGATAATTATTTTTGTTCTCATAATTTACTCCCACTTTTTAGTATCCATTCTGAAATCTACAGCTTCTACTCTCGGCGCGACAGCCTTAAGGCTAAACGAGGATTTACCCGTCGCCGAGTGCGGCAGCCATGTGCTTGTCTTGGTTTGAATCATTAAGCCATTTGCATCGAGCCATTCAATTTTATATCTGAAACGCTTGGTATTGTATGAGCGGTTGTGGCCATTGATATTAAGCTCAAGGAATCCGGAATCGTTGTTCATGAGAATGGCCTCGTCGATTTCGATGCCTTCGCCTATCAGTGCGCTAAAGGCATAAGCTACCGGACGCGTTACGATATTACTGGCAAGATCATCGCTTCTTATTCCTTCCCTTATATGAATTTTCTCAGTCGGTTGATCACAGGATGTGAATGTAAACGCGAGAGCTACAAGCAGTATATTTGTGATTGTTTTCATTTTCTAATCTCCAAAAAAATTGATTCAAAAAGTTATAACCTCAAATATCGGCTCAGCCTGATTGGCCGTTATTCTAACATATACTATCGCATTATTACAACCAGGAATATTAATTTCAAAGGGATTCGCACCAGGAGGCGTAACTTTTAATTTACCGTTTTTCGGCTTTGGAAACCTGGCAATTTGAAAATCTTTTGGCAAAGTAGTCCATATCCTGACATCCGCAGCAGTTGTCGCAAAACTGTATGCTGCCACTATGAGAGAGGCAATCGAAGCGCCAGAAGAGTCCTGTTTCTCAATAGCATACTGCGCAACGGCCTTTGCCGTTGTTGATATAATAGCTCTTGTTAAAATACCCTTAAAATCTTTGCTGAACTCTGTCTGGATAACCCTGTCCATATCCGAGACCAAACAAGTATTATAATCTTTACCATCAACTTCTGCAACCAAATATGGATATGCTCTGTCTCTGAATTCCAATTCCGGCAGAGCAATTCCTACATATTTAACTTTATCTGTTGCAACGAATAATGGAATATCCAGCCTAAATTCTTTCTTTTCAGGCCCCAGGCCATTCTCAAATATCAACCATATTGTATCGTCAAGTTGGCCTTTTCCGTCAAGTATATTCTCAGTAATGCTGAGGTCTTCAGCTATATAGGCATTATTTCCAACCATACCATAGGATTCTTTGAGCAAATCCACTGCTTTAGAGTGGTCAGAAACCAGGTTAAAGAATATGCCTGCTAAGTAGATCGCAAAAGGATTAACGAAATCGGGGTAAGCTTCGAAGTTATAGAGATTGGGATATTTTTGAGCCAATAGTTCCTGTGTTTCGGGATTTTCAACATTGGATTTCGAAAAACTGTCTTTTTGCTGGTCTTTTTCCAATTCGGCCTGGAGCTTATGTATTTCTTCACTGAATTTCTCTTTCGCACGTCTTTGTCTGTCAAGGGCACGATTAAATTCCACTCTGGCTAAGTCAAACTTCTTTTCAGCCATAAAGTTCAGGGCCTTGTAAACGTTGACCATTACGCCATCATACTCTTCGCCCCTGTAAGGAATGATGTTTTCATTTACGATAGTAGAACCGATGCCGTCGCCAAGCCTGGACTGTTCGTCGTAATACTTAAGCATGTCCTCAGCCTTGTCAAAGGACCCAGTGCTTTGGGTATATTCTTGTTGAATTCTTTGAATTGTTCCAAGTTGCAAGGCCCAGAGTAAATCTTCTCCTTTGGGATTTTTACTTTTACTTATCTTTTTCTGGGCAAAAAGAGCT
>CAYQKF010000073.1:0-24748 GCA_964417935.1 uncultured Pirellulales bacterium | reverse complement strand
CTGTTGTGGAGACAGTAGTTGTCATTCCCGCGAAAGCGGGAATCCAGCTTTTTCGCTCTGGACCCCTGCTTTCGCAGGGGTGTCATTGTCGATTTTTGTTTTCCGCTTAGCTAAATAAAGAAGAAAAAGATTTGAATTGGAGAATAGCACAATGAAATGTAAGGATTGGCCTATAGGGATTTGCAGTTGGTCGCTGCAAACAGACGTCGCCGGCGTTGCAGATGCGATGGATAAAATCGGAATTGAACATGTGCACTTGGCGGTCAGAGCCGCGGTGGAAGGAAACGGAGACGATTACCTCACGGCTGTACAAAAGCAAAACTGGACCGTAAGCGGTACGATGATAGATTTCCCGCAGGAAGATTATTCGACGCTGGAGAGCATAAAAGTAACCGGCGGAATTGGGCCGGATGAATACTGGGAGCAAAATCGAGAGCTGTTTCTTGGCGCCGTTGAAGTAACGGTCAAGCTCGGTGTCAAATACCTCTCGCTGCATGCCGGTTTTATCGATGAAAGTGACCCGGCATACATTAAGAAATTTTACGACCGTATCAGATTTTTGGCTGATGCCGCGGGCCGAAAGGATATTATGCTGCTGCTGGAGACCGGCCAGGAGACAGCCGAGGAGCTGAAGTATTTTATGGAGGAATTGAATCATCCGGCGATTGGAGTCAATTTTGACCCTGCGAATATGATTCTTTATGACAAAGGTAATCCAATCGATGCGGTGCGGGTGCTGGCGCCGTGGATAAAACACATCCATATTAAGGACGCTATTCGGACTACCCAGCCGGGCACGTGGGGCGCGGAGGTCCCCTGGGGTGACGGCCAGGTGGGGACGGAGGCATTTTTGAATGTGCTCGAAGAAATCGGTTTTGAAGGTGTTCTGGCAATCGAGCGCGAAGCCGGCGACGATAGGTTCGGAGATATTAAGCTGGCGGCTGAAAGGCTGTTGGGATATAACGCATAAAGGACAAATAAATTAGAGTAATGCAAAATTGAGGTTAGGCATATATTATTTAAGAAAATCAGGTTTTTAGATTATCTTAAACAATCAAATATCTGCTCGCTGCACAACAACTTAGTGTTTGAAAAGAAAAAATTAAAAGACAATTTTTTCTTTTCAAAGTATGCCCAACCTCGATTTTGCAGAAGACTTGACAAATAAAATAAGGAGAACAAAATGGAATGGAAACTGTACTTCGCCCTGAGCTTTGTGATGTTTATGGAGTACGCGGTCTGGGCCGCCTGGATGCCCGTACTGGCCGCACGACTTCTGGGACCGCTGAAAATGACCGGCAAGCAGACCGGATGGATTTACGCCACCTTCCCGCTTGCCTGTATCTTCATGCCATTGGTGTCCGGGCAGCTCGCTGACAAGTATGTAAACACTGAGATCATTCTTGGCGTAGCTCACTTGTTAGGCGCAGTTCTAATGTTCATTGCTGTGCGCAAAACAACTTTTAAAAGCCTCTTTGTAGTTATGTTTCTCTATTCTCTCTGCTATGCCGCCACACTGCCGCTGGCCAACGCTGTGCTGTTCGCAAATGTCTCAGATGTCGCCGACCAGGGCAAAGTATTCATCTGGGCTCCAATTGCCTGGGCCTTTATCGGCTGGTCCCTGACCGGCTGGCGATGGATATTCAAAACCGGAGAGCGGGGACGAGACTGCCTCTACCTTGCGGCTATCCTTTCGGTCATCATGGGAATAGGTTGCCTCGTGCTCTTGCCGGCCATGCAACCGGCAGGAACGGGCGAGATTCCTATTATCAAAGCAATATCCTTGCTCAAGGATTTCAACTTCCTTCTCTTTATCTTAATCTCAATGGTCTTCTTCGGTCTAATGCAGTTCTACTTCCTCGGAACGGCACCGTTTATGCAGGACATAGGAATCCCAGCTAAGAACGTCCCTGCCTCGATGGGCATCGCACAGGCCGTACAGGCAATAGCAACAGTCGTACTGATGGCCTTCCTGCTCGAAAAGCTCGGGACGAAATGGACCTTGATCGTCGGAGCAACGGGCTGGTTCATACTGTACTTAGCCTACATAAAGCAGAAACCACGATGGATTATTATTGCCTGCCAGCCTTTCCACGGCCTGGCTTATGTGCTTTTCGTCATCGTAGGCCAGATATTCGCAAACAGTCAGGCAACCGAAGATATACAAAGCTCTACACAGGCGATGCTTTTCGCCGCCACTACAGGCGTCGGACTTTTCCTCGGCACGCAGTTCGCCGGTTTCATAATGGACAAATTCAGAAAAGAAGAGAAGTTCCAGTGGCGTCAGATTTTCATGGTACCGTGTGCGATAGCATTCGTGAGTATTTTGGTCTTTATATTGTTCTTCAAAGGATAAATGCTGCTCGATACTCGATACCGGATGCTCGACGAGCATCCGGTATCGAATTTAGCCTTAGGGTATATCCAGCGGGTCAATATCTTTAATTTTCTCGGCATAAATCTTGTATAGATATTTTTTCAGCAGCTCGTTGCTGTATTGGGCCAGCAGCGCTTCTCTCTGTTCGCTTAACATTTTCTCTTTGGCACGCCGTTCCATATCAGTTGAATAGCCTTTTACTTTACCGGGTTTCTTTTCTAAGATTTTGACAATCCGCCACTTGACGTTGTTCTGATAAAAGCCTTTTACAGGCCCCAATATATCGTTCGGGTCGCCTTTCCATAAATCCTTCCATAACAATCCTTCGCCGCTGGGATAAGTATTAAAAGGTTTGCCCTTCTTTTCCAAAGAGTATTTCTGTCTTACCGACTCGAAATCCTTGCTGCTGTCTAAATCAGCCTTTGCCTTCCGGGCTGTTTTAAGGTCATCACACCATATTAAGTCAATCTTAAGCGTCCTGTCTGTTCTGAATGATTCTTTGTTCTTGTCGTAGTAAATGATTGTCTGATCCGTCGTTGGTTCTTTGGCCTCTTTGTACTTTTCAGACTTGACTTTAGATAGGAGCCTGCTGTCTTCGTATTCTCTTACCTGCTTTAATAGGTTTCCATCCTTGTCGAGTCCGAGCGACCTGGCCTCGGATACAAGAAGAGGCATCTGCAAAGTCCTTTCTAACAATTGTTCAATACCCTTTGGTGTATTCAGGTCTCTCGGACGACCCGGTGGGGCCATATTACACAAAGTGTCGAACCAGTCTTTTAAGGTTACCTTTCCATTATCATACTCGGCCAGAACAATATTTTTCTCTTCCGGCGTCAGTTCATCTTTTACCTGATAGGTGCGGATAAAAGGCACGTTGCGAGGTTTCTTCGGACTATATAACAGCCTTTGGTGGATTTGAACCGCTTTGAGGAGATTATTACTTAGCTTTTTTACATGAAACTTTTGGTATATTTGCTTGTAATACTGGTCAAAAAGACTACGGGCTTTTGTGTTTTTAAGCATTGCTTCTGCCCTCGCCCGGTCGAGCTTGGGGTCGGCTTTCATCTTCTGTTGTATTTCCGACTCCGTTACTGTTAATTTGGGTGCCAGTTGCTTTTGTAACAATAAATTTGCAAGCCGTTTATCCTTGTATCGTTTAATTAATGCGTCGAGCGTTTCATCTTTGAGATAGCCTTGTTTGCGGGCCTCGGTTATCATAGCTTTTTCCGCTATCATTTTCTTAAGCACCGTTTCGGCATCAACCGGTTCAGCTTGCTCGTTGTAACTATCATAGCCTCGAGGGTAAAGCTCTATCATCAGCCTTTTCTCAAGCTCTTGCTTGGTGATGACGTAATCGCCTATCCTGCCAACGATAATTGTCGGCTCAGCAGCCGGTTTGACAACAAGCTGTTTCTGGCGGGTTGGTGCGCTGGCTGTTTGTGCCCTTGTGGTGCAAAAAAAGCAAAATGCTATTAATAGTCCCATAAAAGCCAAAGTCAATTTGTTCGAAAATAATTTCTTCATAAGTATTTTCCTTATTCAAACATTGTCGATTTTTGCTAAGTACCAATTACATTTTTTTCGGCAGTTTTAGCCCCCCAAAATATCATTTTTTATGGCTTTTATTATAACTTTTTCCTTGTAATAAATTAAATTATACCCTCTGGCAAATTGGGTTTGTTTGGGTTTGTTTTCACCAAATGTCCAATCGCTTATATTTTCATAATGCATTGTTACTAATGAGGTTATGTTCATTTGAGCATCCAGCAAATTGGCTTTGTTTTGCATAATCTATAGTGAAACTCACTCTCTATTTCTCCACTATTTCGGACTGATATGACAAAAAACCCCTGTTTTCCGGAGTTTTGTGAAATGATTGCCATTGGGAACCCCCCTTTCTGATTTATGATTGACTATTGACTATTGACTATTGACTATTGACTATTGACTATTGACTATTGACTATTGATTGTGACCCTAATCCATAGTTAGATGCATTATACCAAATTTCGAGTTTGATTTCAAGTAGATTTGAAAAAAATGTCCGAGACACGGCACTGATTGCTGGATGCGAGACGACGGAGGACCCCCGGCAGAGAAGCAGAGAAGCCTGCACCGGGGGTAAACTCCAGGACGGAAGACAGTCCACAGGATGCCTTACGGCAAAGACGGAGGGCGGATAGAAGATAAGCACTAAAACCGAAGCTCTCAACAAGCTTGTCCCTTCAACTACGTTCAGGGCAGGCTCTGAGCACCGTCGAATGGATCTAAACCTCAAATGACAAAAGACAGCATAACATACTATACCTTGCAGTGCGAGGTATGGCTTGATATTTCGGCTGGGGGTTGAAGGCAGGCTCTTCGGCTGGTCGGGCGAGGGGGAGGGGGAAGGTGAGGCTGTTCAAGGTTGTCGCTTAAATGAGGTTTACCGGCAAGAGAACGGAACTTAGATGCAATTAGTTTGTCTAATTGAACAAAATTAAGTGATAATACAAGGATTAAAACGGTTGAGTACAACGTTGTTACAACCGCTGGGCTGTTCTATTCACTGGTGGTGTTCAGATACCAAATAACTCATTTACTATTTCAGTCCTCTTTCCATCGTCATATTTAGATGTCTCCAAAATTGGAAATATGTTATCATACCAACGTTGAAGATTAGCTGCTGATTTCGCGAAAGTAAATTTATTTGGTGGTGCATTACCACAACCAAAGGTTCCTTCAATCTTCAACTCTTCTGTGAATGGTGGTTGTAGACTGAGTATCATTTTAGCCAATTCCAGCCATCCCCCGGGCGGGAGCCGTACATATCCCTGACTGATAATGCTAAAACAATTATGGCTTTTGTACATATGAAAGCCTTCGTTTTGAGGTGAGAAGCTAAAAGTACAGTTAGAACCTCCAATACTAAGAGGCAGAATGCTTGTAAAGAAATTATCGGCGATTACTCCACCTTCATTGCAAAGATGAAATCCAACAGTAATCACTATATCACTCAAAGCTCTGTAAGTTGTAATAGGATATACTATGAAATTGCACTTCACCTTTGGCTGAGGTCGTCTGCCAAACATACCAGCTAAAACATCGTGTGGTATAGGAACGAAATTTGAACCTGCTCTGATATAGTATCTTCGTGATGGTATTTCCTGATGCGGTGCATGGTCACTCTTGGGAATGTATGTTACGACGAAGCCGTTGCCCTTGGAGTCAATTTCGAGAGGGTGATTCTGTACACCAGTATTAGGAGGAATAGTACAGCCTGATATTACTCCCTCTAACCAACTCACGAATCTTCTGACATTCGTAATAGGATGCTCTGCTGTTGCAACATCCGAACCATCGAAGTCTCTGGAGCAATCAATACCCCATACGATTACTCCCCCCTCAGAATTACCAAAGCCAGAAATAGCCTTCGCGAGATTGTTTCTGTCATTGTCATTCAGCCGTTGCCCACTCCCGCTATCTGCTGACCGCTTGAAGTCCAAGAACAATTCCTCTGCCTTGCGAGTAATGATGAACTCCTCAATGCTGCTCTTGCCTTGATTCTTGAGTTTCTCAAAAAGTTCTTTTGCTCTTTCCATAAGAATTTCCTAATCAACTTATATTAAGACCAAAACCGCACCATTTTAACGATTGCCGCCGGACCGTTTTTTTACTATCAATTCAGGATAACTGCTAACCAAGCTGCCGCTGCACTTAGAAATGCTATTCCTGCCACTATCCTGGAGTTGATGCAAGCCTTTCTGATTGTCTCGGTCGCCATTTTGTGCCCTTCTGTTGCAGTCTTGCACATATTTACCATTGACGCAGTCTGCAAGGCTTGATGGATATTCCGTATGAGTTCAGGAGTATAAGCATTACTCGTTTCGAGTGAGCTACTGGTTGGATGAACCCAGAGAACACAGGTACTTGCTCCAACTTCTCTGGCCAGTTTTGTTAGTTCTTCTTCTATTCTTCCCTCCGGTTTCTTGTCGGAGCATTCAGCCGTCAATGTATTCAGCCTTTTCCGATATATTTCTATTTGTTCGTGGTTCATCGCACACTTACCTTTCTCGTCAAGATAGTACCGAAAATGTTTTCGCTGACATCACTCCACTATTTTAACAATTGACTGCCGTAATTCAACTGTAAGATTCGGCCAAGCCTCCACGTTAGTTTTATACCAAATGAACTACCTATACGCAACCAAACTTTGACCAAGTTTGCTAACTACATTGCTTATGATAAATTACGCAATAGTTAAAAAACGGTTAGAAAGTCCGTTGCCTAAGTCGGATAGAAATTACCTATTTGTTTGTCATTTGTTGCTTGACAGGTCGTAATATTTTGTGTTTTTTATGAGGGTACAACAGCGGCTGGGATTCCTCTGAATGACGAGAAGTTCGGGATGTTATACGGAAACCATATATACGTAGTTAGGCATTAAGTTAAATTATCATTGTTGGTTCTTAAGAACGCCTGTTGCCGACTGAGCCGCTCCATTTTCTGTTTGCGTCAAAATTGAATAGCCCTTACAATTAATCAGGCTAATAATAATTAGAAATAAAATTGACAGGTTCTCTGTGTCATTCCCGCGAAAGGGTCTGTTGAAAAAGTCGAGATTGCTTCGTCGCTACGCTCCTCGCAAAGACAAAAAGTGCATTTTCAGGTCATTGCAAGCGATTCGAAGAATCGCGCGGCAATCTCAAAACGTCCCTTTTGGACTTTGGCAACAGGCCCGAAAGCGGGGTATGTGTTTATCCAGACAACTGAATCATCAGTTTCCTTATGTGGCACGGTCTTGAAGCCCGTGAAAAACACGGCCAAGATGGCCGTGCCACTAAGAAATCAACAACGGCTAAACACGTACTTCCACAGGAATGACAGACTGCTAACGAGCAGACGAAAATGTTAATTCGGGAGCTATAAATGTTTGAGAACATAACTTGTAAATGTACAAATCACAAGCGCATAAATCATACGCGCCTTTGTGCTCTTGTGCTCTTGTGTTCTTGTGCTCTTTGTTGGGCGGATAGAATTGTCCTCAAAGAAGGGCAGATTATTACCGGCGATATACTTGCAGAAAAGCAAACGCAGTTGTACGTTGATATAGGCATAATGGTTCTGACCATTCCGAAGGAAAAGATACTCGAATATGAATACACCGGAGATCTTGAGGCTGAGAACGTAGATGTCGGAGACATAAGTGATTCAGAGGTAGAAGCGGGTGCCATAGGTCCGGGCGGTCAATTGTACAAAACCACCAATCTGAAAAAAACTACTATCGAAAGATGTATGGCCACGGTCTCTGAAGCGGTTGTAAAAGTCTCAAGCCCTTTGGGGACTGGCTCAGGATTCTTTATAAATGAGGATGGGTTTCTGATAACCAACTATCATGTAATAGAAAGAGAAACGAAGATAGAGGTTACTGTTTTCCAAAAAGCAAAGAATGGCTTTGAGAAAAAGAAATTCAAAAAGGTCAAAATTGAGGCCATCAATCCTTTTGTTGACCTGGCGCTGTTGAAGGTCGAGGACATGGGGAACACGAAGGTTAAATTCGTTTACCTCGGTGATATCGCCCGCATCAAAGTAGGCGAAGAGGTCTTTGCTATTGGCAATCCGCTCGGCCTGGAGCGAACTATCACCAATGGCCTCGTCAGCACGAAAAACAGGGCGTTTGAGGGACTTGTCTATATCCAGACTAATGCTGATATCAATCCCGGCAATTCCGGCGGCCCATTGTTTAACCTCGCCGGTGAGGTCATCGGTGTTACCAATATGGGATATGTGTTTTACGGCGGACTCGGCTTTGCAATACCGGTCAGCTACGTTAAACATTTCATAGAAAACCGCGACGCTTTTGTCTATGACAAGGATAATCCGAACACCGGTTATAAATATCTCCAGCCGGACAGAAGACGCAATAAAGCCAGGCCAAAATTCCTCGAAAGCACAAGGAAATAATACGGATTTTATTTATTTAATATGTTCATTGTTTAAGATTGTATTGCAGGACAAGGCAAATCTTACCAACGCCTATTTAGCACCCGGTTTTACCGGGGGTTCTCGTCCTACTGTGGTTGACAGCCAAATTAGCGAAAGGTGCTCAAATGAAACATGCTGCCACAACTACTCATAAACTCCACTTTGCTCTTATGCTCTTGTGCTCTTATGCTCTGATATTCTTGTGCTCATCAACCTCTGTCCGGGCCGGGACACTTCCCGATACGGCAAAGCTTATTCCGCCTGAAACCATTCTGTTAATTAATATCGACGACTTTAGCCGGCTTAAAAGTCAGTTTGAAAAAACCAACTTTTACAAACTCTCTAAAGACCCGGCAATGGTGGCCTTTGTCGATGACTTTAAAACCAAATGGCGGGAAAAAATCCGCAAGTCTGATAACGAGCTCCTCAGAGTAATCGCTGATGCAGATGCATTACCCCAGGGCAGAGTAGCCGTCGCTTTTGTATTAAACGAGCAGATAAATGAAGATGCTAATGAACCGCCGCTTTTGCTTATAACCCAGTGGGGCCGGACAATAAAGAAAATCAAGGAAGCCGTGGATAAGATGGTCAAAAAGGTAATTGAAGACGGTGCACACCGGCAGACGGAAGACTATCGCGACGTCAGTATCACAACCATAATCCGCCGGTCTTCCGCAGCTTTAAGCTACTGTTTTATCGACGATTGCCTGATAGGCTCTATGGACCTGGATGTTCTAAAATTTGTTATCGCACACATCAAAGGTGCCGATAGCGCGACACTTGCTGATGACGCCGACTATACCGCCACTATGAAAGCTGCTGAATTGTCCGCTCAAACGCAGATTGATTTCTACGTTAATATAAAGCAAATCATCAAAATAATAGTTGCCGAGGATGATACCGGCAAGACAAAAACAACAATAAGCAACCTGGGCCTTGATAATGTTACATCTTTTGGTTGTTCAATTGGTCTTGGGTCGTCAACAGCGGGTAGTAAGGCCTACTTTGGAAAAGCATTCCTGAAAGTCAGAGGCGAAAAAAAGGGTATTTGCAGAATGCTCGAGATAGAGTCGGCTGCTTTTAGAGCACCGCCGTTTATCCCAACCTCAGCATATTCGACATCATTTGTGAACTTGAATATCAAGAAGGCCTATAACGAGCTTGGCAATATTCTTAATAGTATTTTACCACAGCTTGCTGCGATAATGTATATGCCGCTTTTGCCGCCGAGTCCGCAGGGAGAACCGCCACTGCAGTTGAAAGCTGATATTGTTGACCATCTCGGCTCGCAAATTATTATCGCTCAGAGCATAAGGGAGCCTCTATCTAATGTTAGCGCGCCAAGGCAGAAGAAATCACTTATTGCCGTGGCGATAGACAACCGCGGCGCCCTTGAAAAATCTTTGTCGCTTCTGCACGGCACATTATTAGCTGCGAACAATCCTGCCGCGAGGCGGCAGCTTCTCGGCCACACAATATATTTAGTTGACCTGGCGGCTATGTTTCCGACTCCCTCAAAGAGACCGAAGAGGCCGATGCAGGCTCTTGCCCCGTCAGAAGTCCGCACCGAACTTCAGCAAAAGCGCTGGGAAAACTTACTTCTAACGGGGCCCGTCGGGCCAATGACTCAAAAAATGCCTGAAAAGGCCGCATTTACCGTTACTGACACTCATCTGATTTTCGCAAGTGAATCTGCTGTTGAGCAGGCCATTCGCGCATTGAGCGGTACTGAAACCGTATCAGTGGATTCTGCGCAGTGGTTTAATAGGGCCAAATCGACCATTCCTTCGGTTGTGGGATTAGCCTCTTTGCAGAACGATGCAGCTTCGGGCGAATTCTTCTGGTCCGAGCTGCGCGAATTAAAGAAGGAAACAAGCAAGGGCAAGGACAAAGATTCGAGTACAACAATAGGTGTAGGAGTGAGTTCCGCCTCGCCCTTCCCCAATTTGATATTCTCACAGGCAGGTTCTGACTTGTTTGATTTTAGTCTTTTGCCTGAGTTTGATGTGGTGCGGAAGTATTTTGGCTTGTCCACTTTTTACGGCCTCAGCAGACCGGATGGCTTCTTCTTCGAATTCAAATATCTAAATCCACACCTTGATAATTACAGTCAATAATCAATTATTAGTGGATGACTTTGTTGAGAGGATAAGTGATTATACCCGAAGCGCCCGCCCGTTTCAAAGCCGGGACCAGCGACCGTTCGATTTTATCGTCGATAATCACTTCTATCGCCACATAATCCGAGTCGGCCAGAGATGAAATAGTTGGGCTTTTTTCAGCAGGCAATATCTTCAGTATTGATTCTAAGTCGTCCTTCTTTATATTCATCTTCAAGCCGACTTTGCTGCGGGCTTCGATTGCTGCTTTGAGCAATATGGAGATATTTTCTATTTTTTGCCGCTTGAACTTATCGCCCCATGCCTGCTTATTTGCGATAAACCTTGTTGTAGAGGTTATCACGGTATCTATAATGCGAAGCTCGTTTGCGCGCAGTGAGCTGCCGGTCTCGGTAAGCTCCACTATTGCATCGACCAGCCGGGCCTTTACCTCGGTAGCGCCCCAGCTAAATTCAACCTTTACCTTGATATTTTTATCTGCAAAGTATTTTTTTGTTACGTTGACAAGCTCGGTTGCGACTATACCACCGGCCAAATCCTTCACATTTTTAACCTCAGATTCGTCAGGCACAGCCAACACCCATCTGGCCGGATTGCTCGTGGCTTTGCTGTAGGCAAGTTCACAAACATCCACCACATCACAGTTATTCTCCGTTATCCAGTCGTAGCCGGTAATTCCCGCATCGAGAACCCCGTCGGCCACGTATCTGCCCATCTCCTGTGCTCGTATCATGATAAGCCGGATTTGCTCGTCATCTATGCGAGGCAAATAACTCCTTTCGGAATCGTCAATGTGGAATCCGACTTTGTCAAAAAGTTCGATAGTTGCCTTTTGCAAACTGCCTGCGGGAATACCTAATTTTAATATCTGTTCTGACATCGTTTCACATCTTATAATTGTTTGATTTGTGAGTTGACCACTTACTACTCACCACTCACTAATTAATCACTCACTTTTTGCTTTTCCTTTTTTTCGTCCTGGTTACTTGCTTTTTCTTTGTTTTCTTTTTGCTTTTAGTTGTCGTCTTTTTTTTGCTCTTGCGTGCTTCACTTTCGCGCCGCAAGAGGGCATAAAACTCATATCCCTTTTTAGCTGAGATCTGCTTAGCCAAAAAACCTCCTATCTGCTGCTCGTCAGCGTCAGGATAGACCAGTTCTTTGTTTCTGAGATATTCCATCATTCCTTTGGTAAGCGGTATGGCGTGGCCCTGCAGAGACGTGAGCATACAATAATCGACTACGAATCGGCTCGTACCGTCCAGCTTCTCAAGAATCTGCCGAGCGGGACGTTTGCCTGTTTTTTTCAACGCTTCTAAGCTCATCTTATGATATTCGTTGAATACAGCCCTTAAGACCCTGGTGATTGTCGAAGCTATATTCCTTGTAACGGGTGTATTCTCGCCCCATATTTCAACGATTTCTTCTGTTTGCGAAACACGCAAATCGTTCACGTCAACGAAATAATCAGCGAATCTTTTGATTACAGATTCTGTTGCCTTCTCACTCAGCTCGGAGCTAATGATAGCATAGATAATTGCGTCCACCGGTTCATCGTGGACAACTTTTTGTACCTTCGGATATTTCCGGCTCAATGAGCGGTGCAATCCTTGTATTTTTTTAGAATATTCTTTGCTATTTTTCATATCAGCCTCTTGCCGATGGCGTACAGATCCGAATATCGCATCCGGGTTTTCACAGGAACTATTTTAGCCCTGCCAAAGCAGGAGTGATTCAAATTTCGTATTTCGCTTCACACTTCTTCGTCGTCCAAATATTTTTCGGGGCACTCTTTTTCCAGCTCATTGGTTGCCTGGTCTATCAGTCTCATCGTCTCCAGTGTCTTTTTGAATTTCTCATCTCTGTAAAAATGCAAAACAGGGCAGAATTTGCTCTGTAACTTACCGGCTACCAGAGATTGTATTCGGCTTTTTGCGTGTGTTATTGCCGCGAAAGTCTTGTTCTGAGCCGCTTCGTCTCTGCCGAAAATGCTGACATATACATTGGCGTTGCGCAAATCGGTCGCCATTTCAACTCTCGTAACGCTCACGAATCCTTCAATGCGTGGGTCGCTAAGATGGTGAGCGATAGCGTCACTGACGCCTTCTTTCACCACACGAGCTACTTTCTCCTGCCGTCGAGTCGCCATAGTTCGGTTAATCGGTTAATTGGTGAGTTGACTACTCACTACTCACTACTCACTAATTACCACTCACCAATTCAAAGGGTTCTGGCTACTTTCATAATTTCATAGAACTCAAGAACGTCATCGATTTTAATATCATCGAATCCTGCTATCTTAATCCCGCACTCCAGGCCCGCCTTTACCTCACGAACGTCATCCTTGAAATGCTTTAGCGATTCTACACTGAGGTTGTCTTTGAGCACAATGTTGTCGCGTATTAGTCGCATCTTCGCATTCTTGCTCACGTATCCACTGCTGACATAGCAGCCGGCAACCGTACCAATTCGTGTAATTTTAAACGTATTTCGTACCGCAGCTCTGCCGAGCGAATTCTCTGTCTCTTCCGGCTCAAGCAGACCAACCATTGATTTTTCTAAATCTTCGGTTATGCGGTAGATGACGTTGTAGAGCCTTATCTCAACGCCTTTGGCTTCTGCTGTCTTGCCTGCATATTCTTCGGGGACAACGTTAAAGCCAATAATAATGGCATTCGACGCCTCAGCAAGCACAACATCACCTTCTGTTATTCCACCCGGCGCGGCATGCAGAATATTAATCTTTACTTCCTCGACGCTCAGCTCGGACAAATATTTTTTCAGGACATCTACCGAGCCCTGCACATCGGCCCGGATGATAAGATTTAATGTTTCTGTTTTGCCGGCATCTATCTGGCTGAATAAATTGTCTAATGTTACCTGCGTCCGTTCCGCCAGCGAGCTCTCTCTTAAGCGTATTTGGCTTTCCTCGGCGGCGGCCTTGGCCCTGTTGATGTCATCCAGGCAGTAAAATCTGTCACCTGCCTGCGGGACATCGTTCAGGCCCGTTATCTCCACCGGCATAGAATTTGTAGCTGTTCTTATGTTTTTGCCGTAGCTGTTTTTCAACATTTTTACTCTGCCGTAGGTGCCGCTGGCCAGGACCACATCACCCTTCTTTAATCGGCCTTCTTTGATTAACAGAGTCGCCACCGGCCCACGCTTTGACGACATCCTGGCCTCGATGACCCATCCTGTCGCAGGGATTGTGGCATCGGCCTTAAGCTCAAGTAATTCAGCCACGTAATCCAGAGATTCAAGTAAGTCGTCTATACCCTCACCGGTAACTGCGCTGGTCTTAACGACTTCGGTCTGGCCTCCCCATTCAGCCGGAGTCAGCTCCTGCTCAGCTAACTGGGAGTAAACACGATTGATATCGCGGCCCGGCAAATCTATTTTATTCAACGCCACAATAATCGGCACATCCGCTGCCTTGCTGTGGGCTATCGCCTCAATAGTTTGGGGCATCACTCCGTCATCAGCCGCGAGCACCAGCACCACAACGTCGGTCATATTGGCGCCTCTGGCACGCATAGCTGTAAAAGCCTCGTGCCCCGGAGTATCGAGAAATGTTACTTTCTTATTGTCCCAGGTAACTTCAGACGCTCCAATATGCTGCGTAATGCCGCCTGCTTCGCCGGCTGCTATATGAGTTGACCGGATTTTGTCCAGTAAGCTGGTTTTGCCGTGGTCAACGTGCCCGAGCATCGCAGCAACCACCGTACGTTTCTGGAGATTTTTTCTCTGACGTTCCTCAAATTCGGCCCGTATCTGTTCTTCCAGCGTGCTTTTGTGCTCTACCCCCAGCTCAGTGTCGAACTCCAGGGCAACAAGTTCCGCAACCTCGTTGCTTATCACCTGATTGGCCGTTGTCATTACACCCTGTTGTATTAGCTTTTGGATGATATCCGTTGTTTTAATCGCCAGTGCTGCTGATAAATCTTTTACTGTTATCGGCTCACTCACAACGGCTTTTTTCGGCTTGACAGGAACTGCTACTTTCTGCTTGAACCCCGTAGCGATTTTTCGCGTCGGCCTTAATCGCAGGCCCTCACCGCCGGCTGCATCAAGCCGGGCTTGTCTTTCTTCAATATCTCTTTGTCGCCATCTACTACCGGGTTTAGGCCTTCTTACCGTTTCCAATTCCCGCTCGTCTCGCCTTCGCCCATGTGTTCTTTCTTTTTGTCGTTTTGGTACTTGTTTCTTGTCCCTGCCAGGAGCCGAAGTCAACTCTTCATTCTCCTGTTGACTGTACATCAACGGTTCGGTAACAGGTGCATCATATCTGACTCTCGGCCTGGGCCTTGGTCGTCGTCGTACCGGCTCCGGCGCTTCGACCCGAACAACCTGTGGTCCGCTCAGTCGGGCCGGCTCAGGTTTTTCCAGCATCGGCCCGGCAGGGACTATCGGCTCCGGTTCTTCTATCTCTGGTGGTGCTTCGATTATCTGTTCTTTGGCCGGTGGTGGCGCTTCTTTTATAGTAGTTACCGCAGTTTCCTGTTCGGTGCGTTCAACTTCAACTTCAGCTTCTGTTTCTGTTACAGTAGTTGTTTCGGCTGCTGCCCTGGTTCGCTTGGCAGCCGGCTTTGCCTGCTTAGCTTTTTTAACTTTGGTTTCCTTTGCCGACGGTTTTTCCTTCGTTTTCTTTTTCTTTTTGATTCGGACCTTTTCCAGGTTCACTTTCTCAGCCGTCTCAACAGTTGTAATATTTTCACCTTCGCTGAACCATTCCCGAATGGTCGCCGCCAGGCCGGCCGATAACACTGACATATGGTTCTTTATGTCCAGACCCTCACTCTGGCACTTCTTCACAATGGCAGAGCTTTTTATGCCCAGCTCCTTGGCCAAAATGTAAACTCTTGTAGTGGCCAAAAATAAATCTCCAATCTCAGCCGTCTTTAATAATTCATATCTCGTTCGAGATATGGCTATTTTGTTCGTTATCTGTTACTTTTGTCTGTTGGGCTAATTGCTTTTCCGCCTCGTCCTTTTTTGATTCAGCCTCCAGGCGTTCGATTTCTTTGGCTGCCGCTGCAACTAATTTCTCAGCGATCTCCTTATCAATCTTCAGTTCATTAATCAGTGGTTCGGCCCCCACATCATCAATGTCCCCAAGGGATATGACGCCAAGTGCTATCAGCTTGTCAATCACTGTATCGTCAGCGCCTTCCACTGTCTTAACGCAGCTTGTCAGTCTCTCGATGCCCTGGTTGTATTCGTTCGGCGTTAGTATATCGATATCCCAGCCGGTCAGTCTGGCAGCTAACCGGACATTTTGCCCGTGCTTACCGATAGCCAGACTCAGCTGGTCCTCATCCACAACAACTGTTGCTCGTCCCAATTCAAAACACAGGGCGATTTCACTGACTTTTGCCGGCATCAACGCATTCGCCACAAGCACTTGCGATGACTCATTCCAGCGGACAATATCTATCTTCTCTCCGCCCAGTTCATCAACTATGTTCTTTATCCTGCTGCCGCGCACACCCACGCACGCCCCAACCGGGTCAACCTTGTCGTCAAATGAGATCACCGCAACTTTGGTTCGATAGCTCGCCTCTCTTGCTAGTGCCCTTATTTCAATGATTTTTTCATTAATCTCCGGCACTTCTAACTCGAACAATCGCCGGATAAAATCAGGGTGCGTCCGAGAAAGAATAATTTTGACCTGATTCGAGGTCTCTTTTACATCAAGAATCAAACATCGAACTCTCTCGCCAACCCGATGTGTCTGGCCCATTATCTGTTCGCCTTTTGGCATAAAGGCTTCGGTCGAGCGGTCCAGATTAACAATCACTGTTCCACTTTCGTATCGCACAACCGTGCCGCTTATGATTTCCCCCTTTCGCTGAACGAACTCAGCATAGATACTGTCTCTCTCGTCAGCACGTATCTTCTGTATCATTACCTGCTTGGCCGTCTGGGCGGGGATTCGGCCGAGTTGTTGTATATCGATTTTCTCATCGTCCTTAAAAGCTGTTATCTGGCCCGTTTTTCGGTCAATGTTTACCACTATATTGCTTTCCGGCTCACCAAAGTGTTTTCTCGCTGCCGAAACCATAGCTTCTTCAAGGTCCACAAATATCGATTCCTTCTCGATCTTTTTATCGCGGGCAATGTTTTCCACGATTCTTAGTAATTCCTGACTCATTGTCTTTTCTCTTTAATCCGGCACCGATTTCTTTCCTTGTTCCAGCCCGGTACCACTCTCTGGTCTCGCACAAAAAAAAATGGAAACTATCCACGTTTCCACTTCAAAAAGGGGTTCCTTGCAAAACAGGTTCCCCGGCACGCCATAAACGAACAGAGGTTGTAGTTTCTCTTTACGCTACATCATCTGCCTCCGATACTAAAAAACCTCGTTCGTTTTTCGCGACAATTGAAGCAGAAAACCGATTTCCAAGCCACCATTTGCGCAGAAGCACAGTCGTGCAGGTCAATTGTTACTTGCCTACTTTGCACTGTTTGCCAATCCTGTCAAAACCATTTTAAGCGCCTCTTAAGTTCAAAGTTTAGCTTTGGTAGCTGTTAATCCTTATAACCAAACTTCTTATAATAATCGTCAAATCCGTCAATGGCAATTATTTTTTTATCGAATTTGTATAATTTTTAGCCCAAATCCGACACAAACAAAAAAAAGCTTAATGTCCTAAAAACGCCAACGTCCGCATAAAATAGCCTTTTTCTGAGCCAAACCCCCTCTTTTGCCTTGACAACGAGGCACACACTACGAAGCGTGCTGCGATACTGGAACCAGACGCAGCAGTAATTTCTCCTCTGCAATAGTTATTTTTTCAATTCGCACCTTTTTATCGTCAATCCTGAAAACAGGCTCAAACGGCTCATCATTCAGCAATGACGCAGCTATTTTTGTTTGCACAGCCTCTTTGTCTATAGGTATAGCGGCAACCCTCTGCGTATACATCTTTTTGGCCATTATCTTGGCAAGGGGCGTAATATTCATAGCCCCGACCTTCACCTTCCCCACATGCAGGTTCAAAAACCCCTGCTCATTGATTTTGGGCTCTAACTCAATTGTGACCACAAATTCCACCCCTTTTACATCTGCCGTTCCCATCAGCACTACAGTACCTGGAACAAAAAGTGCTGCAGGTGCGTAAAGCAGGATACCTTCAGATTCCCTTGGCCAGCTGCCCCGAGTAATTATATCGTTTATCCCTTTCTGGGTAACGACCAGCTCAAATGGCTTGCCACGCTGTGTACCGTTATAAATTGTAGGTGATAAATCGTTTGTCAGATATGGACTTACTTCTCTACGCCTATAGGTACTGGAACCAAAGTCAGCCGGCTTATAGCGACCGGGCCTGTATAACAGTAAAGCGAAGATGATGGCCGCTAAGGCCAAATCGACCAGAAGCCAGCGGACCAATTTTTTGAATCTCGCTTTTTTGCGATTTTTCAAATCTGCTTCCGTACCTCGTATTTCTGTCTTGCTTGAATCCATTTATATGATTATAGTGGTTTTACTGTTTGTTAAAAAGTTTTTTTTAGCTTTCTGCAAAATCGAGGTTAGGCGTAACTCTAAAAAAGATTTTTCCAATTATGAGGATTTAGAAAATGGCAAGTCATTTTGCTGACCGTCTCTGCGACGCTGTGAAAACAAAGAAAACTTCTTTGATTGTCGGGCTGGACCCTGTTTACACCAGGCTGCCCTCTGCGATAAGAAATCATCGCGAGATGAACGACGAGTTTGATGCCGCCGCTGCGGTCGATGCCATCTTCGATTTTTGCACACAGGCAATGCGAATCGTTGCGCCGATGGTTCCCGCCGTGAAGATAAACATTGCATTTTTTGAAAAGTATCTTTGGGAAGGCCTGGAGACTTACTATTCCTTGATTTCCGAAGCTGACGAGCTGGGCCTGGAAATAATCGGCGACGTAAAACGCGGCGACATAGGCCACACCGCTGAGGCTTACGCTGCGGCTCATCTCGAAAATCCGGAACTGGCCGGCCTCGAAGACAACCTTGCCCCCGATGCCATAACCGTCAACGGATACATGGGAACCGATGGTATCGAGCCTTTTGCGGATATGGCCGACAAGCAGGGAAAAGGCATTTTTGTGTTGATTCGTACCAGCAATCCTTCCGCTGCCGCAATTCAGGATTTTACCGACGCTGATGGCCAGGCAATGTATGAAAAGCTCGCCGACGTTGTCGCCCAAATCGCCAACAAGGATGAGCGAATAGGCAATTGTGGTTACAGCAATGTGGGAATGGTGGTGGGTGGCACTGCACCGAAGGTAACAACTGCTCTGCGCCAAAAGTATGACAAGGTATGGTTCCTCGTCCCGGGCTACGGCTCTCAGGGCGCTGAGGCTGCCGATTGTGTGCGATTCTGCAAACCAGACGGCACCGGAGCTTTAATCAACGCATCACGCTCGATTATATACGCCTATGAAAAGCCGAAATACAAAGGCCAGTTCGGAAACGACTGGAAAAGATGTATCGAGCAAGCCGTCATCGACGCCAAAGTCGATTTGGCAAACGCTATGCAGACCTTGATATGAACAAGGAATTCTTCAGTGGCAAAAAAGTTCTGATTATGGGCTTGGGCCGCTTCGGCGGTGGAGTCGATGTTGCTGAATTTGCCGCAAGAGCAGGTGCTAAAGTCATAGTAACGGATTTGGCCCCAGCCGCGCAGTTGAGCGATTCGATAGAGAAGCTCGAAGAATTTCCCGATATAGAATTTCATCTCGGCTCGCATGAGCCTGCTGATTTTAAGCAAGCCGACATTATCATAGCCAATCCTGCCGTGCCCGGCGATAATGAGTTTCTCGAACTCGCCCGTCGACATAGTAAATTTATTACGTCTCAGATAAACATCTTCTTTGAGTTGTGTACTGCACAGATAATCGGCATTACAGGAGCCAACGGCAAAAGCACAACAACCGCCCTGACTGCCCATCTGCTTAAAAATACGATATACGACATACGAAATACGACATACGAGAATGTTTGGCTAAGTGGCAATATCGGCAATCAGCCGTTATTGACCGTGATAGAGAGAATCAACCCTGATGATTTGGTTGTATTGGAGCTTTCGAGTTTTCAGCTTGAGCAATTGGCGCAAATCCCAAAAGCACCAAAAGTCGCACTCTTGACGAATCTCACACCGAACCATCTTGACCGCCACGGCACATTTGCCGATTACTGCGCCGCCAAGGAAAATATCTTCAAATTCCAGGTGCGTAGGGTGGGCTTTAGCCCACCGAACAAAACTTGGTGGGGCAAGCCCCACCCTACTGAAAACAGCCCTGCAGTTTCCATTTTCAACACCGAAGATAAGATTGCTGCCGAATGGTTTGAAAAATACAGCAGAGACGCCGGCAGGATTTGCATCAGGTTTTCAACTGACGATGTAAGTAAAGAGATTCGCGATAGTTTCACACTACCAGGCCGGGCCAATCTTTCAAACCTTGCCGCCGCCATCGCCATAGCTAAGTATTTTAGCATTGACGATGACAGCATTAAAAATTCCCTCCCCGGATTCAAGCCGTTGCCTCATCGGCTCGAATTTGTCGGGCGGATAAATGGCGTTTCCTGGTACAACGATTCGATAGCCACTACACCGCAGAGTGCCATTGCCGCATTAGAGGCTTTTGAGGAAGCCAAGATTATTATTGCCGGCGGATATGATAAGAATTTACCCTTCGATGAGCTAGGCCAAAAAATAGCCACTAACGCCAAAGCAGCAATCCTTATGGGCCAAACCGCACCCAAAATCGCAAATGCAATACAACTCTTTCCGGAAGCCGGCACACAAATCCAAATCGTCGAATCTCTCTCCGAAGCTGTCCAGTCAGCCGCTCGTCTTGCAGTCAGTGGCGATGTCGTCTTATTAAGCCCCGCCTGCGCAAGCTACGATATGTTTGACAATTTCCAACATCGCGGACAGCGATTCTGCCAAATCGTGCGAGCACTCAGCACTAAGAGAATTAACTTACAAACAGAAAGTACATAAACAGGCCGAGCCAATTCTTTCTGAGCACTGCCGAAGAAACTAACTCAGCCTTTTGGACGTATTCTATGTGTACTATTTATTGAGTGATTTGCGAATCCTCTTGGCTAATTGTAGAACATTCTCATACGTTAAGTGTTCCGCTGCTTTTCCATCATCGCCAAGTTCAGTCATTGCGCCAAGGACAAGGCTTTCGAAATCTTTCTGAGAATCAATTGTTACTATTGCAGAAATAATCGCCCGTGGATTAGATTTTTCTTTTGCTTTCGGGTCGTTGATCTTATGAATCATTTTATATGCCAAAGGCGGCTCGGAGGGTGGAGTTTTTGGAACATAGAGGGACCACTCAAAGAATTGGCCGTCTCGTTGGGTGAAGGTAAGGTGTCTGCCTGTGTATACTATTGGTTCTTTCCCCATAAAAGACTCCAGCTTTTGAATAGCGATGGGTAACTGCGGAAGTGCGGAACCTTGCTGGAGATTTTCAAACAAGGTTAGTTGTGATTCTTTTTGTTTTGAATCTGTGCCGCTCCAGCATAAGAGTATACTGCCGTCGCTGAGAGTAAAGCTTATATGAAGGTGAATACTCAGATTGTTATAGTGAAAATTCCCGATGCTCATGATTCCGCTGATTTTTTTGGCGGTTTCTTTGGTGTTCTGCATCGTGTAATCAGCGGGGGGTGTTGTAGAGAATAGGTGTTCGGGCAGGTCTATATTCCTTTTGATGGCTGTGATATCGAGAGCAGGCAACCAATCGCCATCATTGATTTTGCCCCAGGCTTTCATAGCGGCAATATTGCCGGTGCGAGGGTCGAATGATACCTGCATTTTGACCCTTGGCGCGACAGGTACGGGAACATCGTATTCGCCCTGCCATATTTCATAGATAATACCATCGATGTCTTCTTGTCCGGTCTTTTCGAAGTTTCCGAAAGCTTTACCACTTTTGAAAAGTTGATTGAGAAGGCCGTCAAGGTTCTGGCGGACCATGAACACTTTGAAGAATGGGCTAATCCTGGTATAAGAAACCGTTTTATTTGTATGGTCGATATTCATTATGAATTGGCCGTTGAAAATAGTCTCCAGTTCGGTAAAGGTAGTCTTACCATCTTTGGTAATTGAGCCGGTCTGTGTGTATCTGATACGTTCGTTTTGCAAATCAAACCAGAAGTTGAGGGGATATTTGGGCATTTGTTCAACTTCCATGCCGGGTACAGGTTTAATGGTCCAGCCTTTGATGTGGACTGTTCTGGCCTGGCGGAGGAGTTGGGGGATATTTGTTATAGCGTAAGTAGTGGTAACGGTTTTGTCGAAGATTGTAAGGGATAATACTGTTGCAATAATAAAAATTGCAGCAGCGACAAATCTTACTTTTTTACTCTTCATGATTATTCTCCATATATTCGTCTCAGTTAGAGCCGGTTTCTGTTTTTCGTAAGCATCAACTGCCTGCAAGAAGCTGCCAAGAGCCTTATCGTATGCCTCGGTACCGGCTTTATAACGGCTCTTCTTAATTAATCTTTCGATTTTCTCTGCAGGTTTCATTCTTAAACCTCACTGTTTAAAATCAACTTCAATTCATCTAATCCGGCTCGATACCGACTGTGGGCTGTTTTAGTTGACACTTTCTGCAGTTGAGCTATTGTCTTGAATTTCATCTGTCCGTGCAGATGAAGGACAATCGCCTCTCTTTGCTCATATGGAATCTGACTCATAGCTAAACCTAATTTTTGCATTTCTTCACTCTTTATAACCAACTGAACAGGCCCATCATCATTCGGTATCACTTGTTCGGCGTCATTAATCGCAGCGGTTTGCCGCTGCCTTTTCCGCACATAGTCTCGTGATCTATTAGCAACACAAGTTTTCAAATAACCCGCCAGACTGCTTCTTAGCTCGAACTTATCCACGACTTGCAGGAGCGAGATAAAAACATCGTGTACAACATCTTCAGCAGCCGCTTTGTCATCTAATAGGTTAGCCGCTAATGTTCGTAAATCACTCTCGTACTTTTCATAGATGCGTCGGAAAGCAGCTCGGCTGCCATGCTTGCATTTCCATATGAGCAGTCTGTCTTTAACCATACGTGTTTCGTTTATCTGATATCGGAACAATCGATTGTCTATTAGTAGGACGAACCGGAAGTATATTTTTTACCTGAAAATTTACTTTTTTACCAAAATTAAACACAACGAGTTGAAAAACATGTTCTTCCCTTAAAAAAACTAACAAAAAGGCCATTGTTTCAAACAAGGGAGTTAAAATATCACGGTTGGCAGAGTCAATGCGATGGTTGGTCGGCTGTATTGCGTGAGACCAAACTGTACAAAAAAAGGCCGAGCCAATTCATCCTGAGCACTGTCGAAGGAATCAGTCCGGCCTTTGCTTTAAGAAGTTAGGGCAGAATTTTTTCAGGTTATCAGAATTGGAAAATTCCACTTTACCAACAGGCCCTTCCGCGGGAATTATAAACTGCGACGGCTGGTCGCGAAGAACACAATCCATCTTAACACATACATAGACATAATGTTTTAGCAATCAGTTTCCAGAGACGATATAATATCGACCTTTGCTGCTCTTTTCGTTGCTCAGTCTCATTTTCAAGCTGTACTTACCATGCTTTGCAAAGTAGTTTTTACTCGCATATGGGACAATGAGATGGCCTTCAATTTCTGCTGGCTGGACTTCACCAAAGACGTACTCGACCGGTTCTTCCTTTTTAAGAGCCTTTTGATTCCATGTCGCCGAGCCGGGCCAGTATATGGCCATTTTGTCATAATTCTTAGCGGTTCTTGCTTGCCAGTACGCTATCGCAAGATCATGAGCTTCGGGCCAGCTCTGCCTTGTGTCGACCACAGAGATCGCTTCTTTAAAAGCCTTGTCGTAGGCAGTTTTTTCCTCTTCTTTTTCGCCGCGGACTGTTTTTGCCGACCTGGGGACACCCACATCGTAAATACTCTCAGGCCCCTTTTCAGGGTAGTCAAAATACACATTTCCTTCAATTACCAGTTTGCCGGCTTTGTCGTAACGTTTATGATTCAGGAAAAGCACGACGTTCCTTTCGGCCTCGACTGCCATCTCGAATTTCATATCCATGCCCATGTCGCCCACAAACCCGCTGATCTTGAAAATCGTCGCATCCTTTCCCTTGTACTTCCCTGGTTCCCGAACGACGCTCCTGCCGGCTTGCTCGAATTGCTCCATCACAAGTCTGGGAAAACCCAGCGCCGAGCTACCCACTAAGGAGAACGCGTTAGCCGTGCCACGTGAAATCGTGACCGTGTTGGAATCAGGATCATAGACTTGGAATACCTGTTTCAAATCGTCATGGAACCTGATCTCACCGTCGGCCCATTTCTTGACCAGTTTTCTCCGTTCAAAGCAGACCCAACCCTTAACATCTACTACGCCTGTTCCTTCCGTTACGACATGCATCCATGGCATTTGTTTCATGTTTTCTGTTATTTGTGCGAATGAGACTGTGGCGACGTCGATGGAGCCGCCGGATTGGTGTATGACTACATACGCTCCAATGATTATCACCGCCGCAGCGGCGAGTTTTGTTATTTTACTTTTCATGATTATTCTCCATATATTCTGCTCTATTGCAGATGTTTTTTTGACTTTAGATTTTTCGAATGCCTCGATGACCTCGCCAAGAACTTCTTCATCTATTTTGGCATTTGTATCGATGTTTATATTCTTAATTAGCTTTTCTATATTTTCTGCCGGCCTCATAATTTGACCTCGCTACCTAAAATTGACCGCAGTTTATCCAGTCCATAGCGGTACCTGCTCTGGATGGTGTTAATTGAAACGCCCTGCAGTTCGGCAATTGCCTTAAATTTCATTTCGCCCTGAAGATGCAGGATTATTACCTCTCGCTGCTGCTCCGGAAGCTGAGCCAGGGCGTTGTTAAGCTGCCTTAATTGCTCGCTGTCAATAATCCACTGTTCCGGCCTTTTCGAATTCGATACGGCTGAGTCCGCTTCGTTCAGGCCGGTAGTTTCCGCTGGAAGGCGTCCCAAAGCAGACTGTCGCTGCCTTGTTTTATTGGCATTGCGGACACGATTTACTACACATTTCGCCAGATAGCTTTTTAGGCTCCCGTTAAGCTTTAATTTTTCCGGAGATTGTGCAAAAGACACAAAAAAATCGTGCACAATATCTTCGGCAGCAGTCGTATCGTTCGAAAGAGCCGATGCCAGCCTTAGCAAATTGTCCTTGTACTTCTTATAGATACGGCACAGAGCATCGCTGCTGCCGCGCTTAAATCTCCATATAAGCAGCTTATCTTCTATCATCTAAATCCT
>CAYQKF010000072.1:0-25336 GCA_964417935.1 uncultured Pirellulales bacterium | reverse complement strand
AACTATATTTTATGCAAAACAAACCCAATTTCCGAAAAGCCAAAATGGACGTAAATATATATTACACAAAGGCATATAACAATGAAACCGCCTTCAGGCGGGGTAAAAACAAACCCAATTCAAACCCAATCAAACCCAATTGCCGAAAAGCCCAAATGAACGTAAACTCACTTATAACAAAGGGTTACAGAAAAAACGATGATTTCGTAGTCCGAATAAACAAACCCAATTCAAAGCCTGTCCTGAGCGCAGTCGAATTGGCCGCGATCCCGCGGAGCCAATGCAAACGGAGTTGCTGAGGACAATCCTGCGTTGCCCGAGGTCTGGGGGAAAGAGAAAAATGTCCAGTGGGTTACCAACATTCCAGGCGGCGGATGGTCTTCACCAATCGTGTGGGGCGACAGAGTTTTCGTTACATCGGTATACAGCGGCGAAGAGCAGGACAAGCCCAAAGAAGGTTATTTAGGATTAACGAAACCCAAAGGCATCTTTCACTGGATGGTTTACTGTATAGATGTTGACACCGGCGAAGTGCTTTGGTCACGCGAAGCTTACAAAGGGCCCGCCGGGCCAAGATCGGTAAGACGCCGAACCAACGGCTACGCCTCGGCGACTCCAACGACCGATGGTGAACGGCTCTACGTCCTGTTTGAGCGAAAAGGGCACAACTTTCGTAGTCAAGCCCGGCCCGAAGTTCGAGATCCTGCACGAAAACGATCTCGATGAAGTCTGCCTTGCGAGTCCCGCAATTGCACAAGGCAAGCTTTTCATTCGCACCGAGTCCAGGGTGTACTGCATTACTGACGGCGAAGGATAAGACTAAGGACAGCACCACAGCCACCTATTAAATCACAGTTTTCTTTCGTTCTTTCATATCCTACTCTTCATTGAAGCCTTTGACGCCTGTATAAGGGTGATTTTTCACAACATCCCACACTGCTGTTTGCAGTGCGTTTCTCAATTCTTCATCTTTTTCATTTCCGAGCTTATAAGCCTTTCCAGAAAGACCAATCGGGCTTTTGCCAGTCAGTACCGAATAATACATTAAGCCAATTACATAATTTGCAATGGTCCCATCAAGATGAGGCGCAGCAACGGGATGACTGCGGTCGGCATAAAGAATGTTAGCTCCCACTTTAGCTCTTAATCGCGGGTCCCAGCTTGGAATCCGTTTCGGGTCCCGTTTGTACAGTTCATCCAAGCCTGGAATTTTGCCTGCTTTGAGACGCTTATCCAATTCGCAAACCACATCGCCAAAGGGGATCATCAAGATCGGCTTTCGGAGTTTATCGGCAAACTCTTCGTTAACTGTCTCGATAAACTCACGATAATCTTTTCGCACCACGCTGAAACTTTCTCTGCCCTTTCTATTGGTTTTATCAGATCCACCTTCCCAAATTGCCTGGAAATCTATACTTCCTATGCCGCTAAGTTTTCCGTTCTTGTCCCTGAGAACCGGACGTCTGAGCCAGCTCGTATAAACGTAAATTTGTTTGGCTGATTTATGCTCAATTGAATAGTTGACGAATCTTCGAAACGCTTCAAGCTCCTTTTTCCGATCTCCTTCAAGAAGTGGTTGCAGGACAAGCGCGTCCCATTTATGATCCTTGTGTGCTGTCCAGTATGCCCCGAATCTTTTTGGCAGTGTATCCCCATCGGGCCTTCCAGGTTCAAAGTTATTGTTCACCAGTTTGTTGGACTCCCAATATCTAAGTGTTGTCCCTTTTTCAAGTGCCTCCCAATGTCTTGACAAACTGAAGCCACCTTTTAACTGTGAACCAAATTGGAAATCAATTCCCTCTTCTGCCATAAGTTCATGCAAACGGGTCGGGGTGATACTTCGAATTAAACTATTTCCCACCAGGTATGCATTCATCACAACTGCTGACTCAGGCTTATCAGCAGATTTACCCTCTTGAGAGAACCCAGTTATCAAAATACATGCCAATAGAGGTAATACATTCTTCATCATATGACCCTTTATGATATAATTATCTTATAATTACAGTTCTATCGCGTTCAAAATGTGCGTGGCATCGGTCATACTCATTCTCAAGAACAGATGTTTGCCATCTTCGGTCCAAGACTCGTGGTGACAAGACCGCAAGATGCAGGTGGACCTCTCTATATGCCTGCGCAAGTTAGATTATCCTCATAGGGACAAATCATTCTATCAGAAATGTGGTGACGTTTCAAGTTTTGGTGTGTGATAGATAGCTTCCTCTACAGTGTCTTTTGACCAGTCCCGTCAGCCAATCACAGCGCACAAGCTGCGCCCCCAAGCACTCCGAAATGGCCTTCATTTTCGCGATTTCCTGCCTACAACCTTTGTACAACTCGACAACCCGTTATCTCCAAATTCGAAAAAATTCCCATTCCATAAACCCTTTAGAATCAGCACCTTATACAAATAACGAAAATTGGTAAACGTTTTCAATGGCCGGTGCGATCTCCTGCGCAGTATTTGAGCACTCTTCGCTAAGTCTGAAGAGCAAGGCATATACGAATGTTGATCCTGTCTTGCGCCACGCAGTAGATCAAATACCGGCTGGTGATTGGCTGTAACGGGTCAGTTTAGACCATCTGCTACAACACGCCATCTCATGGCTCAAATCGACCAACAGTGTTTTGCCATTTTCACCGCGCCGTAATCCAATATCTAATCAAGAGATATTCTACATGAGAATGGATGATTCTTCAAATGGTTAACCCAAGATAGCAAATTCAAACAGAGTCATAAATTCTTAAATGCGCTCTCAATGTGTGGACTCGGTCTGCTGTGGACACAAAGAAGTGGAGCCCATACTGAAGCTATCAGTATGGGCCCCGAAGTGATGCAAATCCGACAACACTATTCAGTCAATTCTTGAAATCACGATAGCATCGAGCATCGCACCGGTCTCCCTGTAGGCGATCTCCAGGGTATGCGTTCCGGCAGGCATCGTGAAGAGCACGATTGCATCTTGATCATCATCGTCGCTGAAGACATCGTTCCAGAACCAGTTCGCTGCATCCGGAGGGTCATTCCACCTCACCCAACCACTACTGTCGAGTTCCGTCTCAGCCGGAGTGGTAGCTCCCTGGATTTGGACCCAGAAGGAGTTGTTACCGCTGGGGACATTTATACGACCACTGATCTTGTAGGTTCCACCCGCTACCGTAAAAGTGTAACTCGCAGTACCGGCAGGAGTTGGCGGACTATTACTGCTGTTATCGAGATCGTCAGTTGTGCCGATATACCTTCCACCCGATGCCGCAGGATCATCATAAATCTTCATGGGTTCGGTAATCGTATCGGCCTCCTCTGCCTCGATCCAAATCTCTTCCGAAGGAACCACAATCTCAGGGGCCCAGCGATACAGCAGAATGTCGTCGATAAACACAGTACCGGTGCCGCCGATTGCGCCTGTCCTCTCAAAGCCAATACTAAGCTCTGTGACACTGCTGAGGCTAATGCTCAAAGCCGCAAGATCGATATTCCACTGCTTCCACCTTGGTTCGGCTATGTCCGCCGCACCGCCGGGATATACAACCTTGGCACCGTTGAGCTTGACGTACATCTGCTCAGTGACAGCATTGCCCGGAGAACCGTGGAACCACAGCACCAATGTTTGAGGTGAACCTACTGTCCAGTCCCAGCCAATCGGAAGGTTAGCGGGGTCCACGGTCACCTCGGATGAACTTGCTACGCTGTTGTTGTATATTAGCGGTACTGACTGACTGCCGCCATGCACTATCCCGGTCTCCATGGAAGGCTGGAACGCCTCAACATAACCTATGGTCGAACCGTTTGCCGACGGATTGTCAAATCCATCTGTCCACACCACGTATACCAGATTGCTGCCCTCTTCTCCGGCAGGAATGTCATTGTAGGACTCGAAATCCTCCACAACAAGATACTCTTGCGCTGAGAAGCTCCAGATATCACCCGGCCATGTTCCTGGAGTCTCGGCATCGTTGACCTCATCAACACGCCAGTAGTAAGTGCTGGCTAAATCAAGATCAACGGAGGGGGCATAGCTGGCTTCGGACACGGTCATAACAGGGACAGCACCGTCTATCACGGCCTGCTTGTCGGTACCCAAGTACACATCGTGCTTAGCTGCCTCTCTTCCCGCTCTGAAGCCAAGCGTCACATCCACGTCCACATCTGTAGCGCCCAAGTCCGGGTAGGGCTCTCTCGCACGCACAGGTATATATGAGAACCGTACCTCGCTGAGACCGAACTGCTTTAGGTCCAAAGTGCTCCAGTTGCTTTCGACCGTCAGCTTGACGTACTTCGCCGCCGCACCGCCGAAATCGACGATAGTGCCAGGGGTGTAGGTTGCTGAGCCGGGGCCTTGAACAAACTCCGGTAGACCCTCCAGGACTGTCCAGTCCACGCCGTTCTCGGAATACTCTACGACCACGTCTTTGAAGCCATACCCCAGAACGGATTCGAACGCCACGTTGTAGTTCCAGACCCACATCTCGTGCAACTTATATACCTTATCAAATTCGTACTGAATCCAAGCTCCGGCCGGCTCGGCAGCGCTGAGCCACATCTCCATCTCTTCGGTCGAGTGTTGGTCAGTCTCGTCGAGACCAGAACCGTTGATGGTATTTTCCGGTCCCTCATCCGCCCTGTTCGAGCTGGAGGCCGTGGCAATGATATTCTTCATCACATAACTATAAGGCTCAACCGTGAAACTCCAGACATCGCCTTTGAAAACCGTGGAATCAGGCGGTGCACTGACCTCATCGACGCGCCAGTAATAGGTCTGGCCGAAGTCGAGACGACCCGGGGGATCATACGTGTTGGTGCCCTGACTTTGACTGAGCAGTACGTCCAAAGTATTGGCTCTGCCGGCATCGTTGACATCGGCGAAATTCATGCCAAAGTACACATCATGTGTGTTAATTGACTCTCCGGGTGTCCAGGCAAGAATTACATCGCGGGGGACGTCCGTTTCCGCATCGGCCGGGCTCGGCTCTATTGCTATCGGATTACCGGTGAGAATTCCAAGCAGGAGAAGGACTGCATTCTCGAGCATCTTTTTCCCGTCATCGGTGACAAAGGGAAAGAACTCATCGGTACGCATGCCGAAGAAGATGCGCGGCCCGCCGGGGATTTGCCCGGAACCTGGATAATATTCAGTCCCGGCATCCCAGTGGGCGACCATAACCCTGTTGCTGCCCGCCGGTGTTGCGATTTTCGTGCTGTTGCCGGCGGAGTCCTGATTAGAAACATCAAGCCCCGTGACGAGGCTTGAGAAAATCTTTACCTGGTTGTCGGTAATAGTCACGCCATCGAAAATCAGGTTACTCTCATCAACAACGGCCACATCCGTGAGATCCACGTTCTGTGTGCCACCGGGCAGCCATCTCCATCTGTCGTCCCCGATAAGGAAGGAGCTGTGAAGAATCATCGGTGTAGCCAGACCGTTCCAGAAATCGACTTCAGCAGAGAAATTCCCGCTGCTTGTCCTGCGGGAGACAATGATAAGGTCTGCCGCTTCCAGATTGGCTTTCGCGGCAGCGGCCAACGGGTCAATGTACTTATCATCCTCTACCTCGACAGTAATGTCATAACCAAGAAGGTTCTTCAGAAACGGTATGTAGTCCGCTTCGTCGCCGGGATTATTGGTGACGATGATGATTTTCGTCGTTCCCCACCCACTGTGGGTCAGGCCAAGCACCAAAACAACAAACATCAAATAAACCAACTTGTTAGACATAATGGTCCTCCTCATAAAAAAGGTTAATATAACGATGGTTTATCCACTTATGGAAAACGCGTTTTGTTCTCAAACAAAATGTGCGACAAATAAGTCTCTTAAAAGCTACAACCTACCTTCTTGTTTGTACCATATTATCGGCTGCCAGTCAAGCAGGAAATCCCCACTTTCTCGCCCCCTTTGCCCCACATTTGCGTCATCCGGCGCCGCATCGACGGACATCATTTGGCCTTCTTTTACAGCATCCGCCGCCATAGTCTTATCAGCGCCGCCGTACTGACCGTTCGTGTGCTCAAATCGCCGAAAATCTACCCGGATTTCAGAGGTCGTGGTTTGCCCCGGCGGCATTGCGGAATCCAACACGAGAAACGCAATCAGCACCTTTCTGGAGGTCGCATTGTTCGAAAGCGACATTTTCCCCGTCGTCGACAACCAGTGCGGGCCGGTCGTCGTTCTTCTCGAACCCGAAGCGGCAGTTAAGGAAACGGACATTCCTGACGTGGCGGAGGTACCATGCGTACGCGGGAGTGGCCCCCGTGTGGCGCGGAAACCGCTCGTTGTTTTCTTCCGGGTCCAGTGAAGCCTCCAAAGCCGGGTGCCCGCCCTTCGCTGTGATCTGGACATTCTTGAGCTCAATGTTCTCTATGGGACTTCCGGGCTTTCCCCAGATAACGCAAGGCATTTCCCGGTTCTTGAAATAGGAGAAACAGTCGGTCGCTGTTATGTTCTCGAAGGTGACGTTCCGAATGGCGCCGCGTTTGTACGCACCTTCGGGCACACGGGCGACGTCAGAGACTTTCATGAAGATCGGCACGAATGTCTTTTCCATGGTAATGTCTTTGTAGTGGACACCATCGATAACACTGCCGTCGTTCGAGGTGATGCTTATGCCGGCTTTACCGGCACGCATAATCCGGATGTTCTCGAACCGGATGTTTTTGAACGAGCCTATGGTCTCCGTGCCGAATTGGAGAGTGTTGCATCCGCTTGCCAGGAAACAGTTTCGGACGGTTATGTTTTCGCTGGGTCGTGTTTTGCCGAGGGACAGATCGCTGCCGAGTTTAATCGCATCGTCACCGCCGGCCGGGTGGCCGTCTTCATATCGCACGGCGTCGATATGGCAGTGAACGACCTGAACGTCTTTACACTGGGACAGGTTGAGCCCGTCCCGGCTGGTTTTGATGGTTACGTTGTCGATAAGCATATCTTCGCAGCCTGTAGCCAGGATGGCGTAGTGACCTCCTTCTCGTATGTTTAAGTTTCGGATCTCGATGTTCTGGCAAAGCTTGAGAGCGATCCCTTTGTCTCCCGTTCCCTTCTTCACTTTGCTGCTTCGAGTGAGCGCTGCGCCGTCGAGCGTGCCCGGCCCGAAAATTCTCACGTTTCTCAGGTTTTCACCCCATATCAGTGACGCCTGCCAATGGTAATAAGCCGAATCCATAAGGCCTTTGTCATTCGGGTTCGGTTCCCAGGGGTTCATCACTCCAGGGAGGGCCTTCAGGACAGCGCCCTTGTCCAGGGCAAGCGTGACGTTGCTTTTCAACCGGATTGAGCCGGAACCGTAGATGCCCGTCGGGACGAAGACCTTACCGCCGCCTGCGGCGTTGCATGCATCGATAGCCTTGTTGATAGCCGGCGCGTCGTTGGTGGTTCCGTCACCGACTGCACCGTAATGGCGAACGTTGAACGTGCCAACCGACGCCAGGCTGGATGCGGTCAGCCTTGAGACGGCGTCCTCGCGTTTCCTGCCGGTATGCACCTCGAAACTGGCCGCCATTTTGTCCCGATCGCCCCGCGCGTCATCAACATAATCGGCGAGAACGTCGAGAGTGAACTGGAACCGATGGCCATCAATCTTACCTTCGAGTCTTTTCCACAGTTCGACCATCTGTTCGGACAGAGCCACAGCTTCATCCATGTTGCCGTAGACATCCTCTATAAGTGTACGTCCTATTGAGAGACGGTAGTCATGGCCCACGAAGTTGAACGAGCTAAGATACTCTTCACCTCGAAGAGGGTCGCCATAAACTTCACGCAGACCCGGCGCATATTGAGTCAGCATCCGCATTCGCAGTTTCGGTGTGGCCGGACCAATACCCTTCCTGTTGACGACGTGCGGAGTTTTGTTCTCGACCATGCCGTCGTCGCCCTTGTCAATCCAGACCCCGCGATACCCCCGATAGAAATATAGTTTCCGCGTAACGTCATCGGCGATGAGCAGAATTGTCTTAACGGTGTCGACAACCTCTTGATCGTCACCAAACGTCTGTTTAATCCACTCGGTGTATATTTCGTCTACGGAACGATCGGGATTCCATGACAGGCGTCCGAGTCCGTAATAATTTACCATATTAAGCGGACATTCAGTCCACGCGGGCGAAGGACTGATCATCGAAACACCCATGATGCAATCCACATCAAACTTATTCAGACTGCCGGGTCCCTTTCGATAATTGTCCTGTTCCAGCCACCACTTCCATTTCTCGATCCAGGAAACCGGCCACCCTTTATCAATGACCAGTTCACTGCCGGAGAGGTTCTTCTGTATGGCGCCGTCGAGCGCGGGGATGGGCGCCGAAAAATCCCAGTCCAGCGGGCTTCCCTTGGGTATGATGATCACGTTATCACGGAAGTTGCCGTCTTCAGGAGCGAAAATATCATGAGGAATGAGGTTGCGATAGGGTTCTGGGGTATAGCGGCTATTGCCATAGACGAAACCACGGACCAAAGTATAGCCGCCATAAGGTAGTAGAGTGTCGGCTATACGGTTGACCATCGCCGGACGCGGATCGCCGTTCTGTTTTTCGGACCCCAGCTTGAGCATATAACCACCGAAATCAGGCACTCTCGAATAGAGTTTGTCGGCTGTTTCTCTCTCCAGCGCAAGCAGATAGCTCGGACTCCAATAGAGGGTGATACCGTAATCTCGACAAATCCCGGCGAGGATTTCCACCTCATCGAGATGTTCGAGAAAATTGTTACGGTAGCACCAGTTGACCTCGCTCGGACAGATAGCGTTCCAACCGGCAGATGACATCATGCGCACCCAGTCGCGGATCAGCTTCGTATCGCCCGTACGCAACTCTTCCCAACTGTAGATCGAGTTGTCTCTGCCGCCTCCGCGCCACTTGTCGCCCAGGAAACCGCGAAAGTAGGCCCAATGATCGACCATTCGGATGGGAATCCGCGGATTCTCCAGGACATCGAGTTCACGCGGATCCTGTCCCAACTGTATGCGACGAATCAGGTCGAATGTACCAAAAATGACGCCTGCCGGAACGTTTCCCGCAATGACCAATGTTGTGTCACTGCCGTCTTCCACTGCTTTAATGATGAATCCGTCGTTTTTAATCCTATCCAGTTCCAGCTTGTCGGCTCTGTCGCGGATCCAACTCGACGTTTCGGCTGTTCCCAGGACAACTTTCGAACCGGAGACAAGTTTTGCATCAACTGAGGGCTTAAAGTCGAACATGGATTCTACAGCATCGGTCAACTCCGCTGCCGCCGTCCGAACGGTTGAATTCGAGCCTTCAGCGACTATGCGTTTGAAGCAGTTCTCCCCGAGCCGCCCGGAGGGCCGATTGTATTGCAGCCATGCCCGATAGAGGGTACTGTCCCGCTCTTGGTACTTGTATACGTCCATTTCCTTGTTAGTAGGATTCGTGTCGTGCCGGCCCGCATAAACGGATTTGGTCGAGTTGAATATCCTGAGCATATCCGCATCGGTGAGCACCCTGTTGTAGATGCGAATGTCGTCAATGTACCCGACAAACTCTTCACCCGTAACGATCTCCTTCAGACCCTCACGTAAAAGCGGTTCCATCGCCGTGGTTGACAAATCGATGACGGAGATAAGCTCGCCGTCCCGCCACCCGATGATCCTTTTGTTCTGATCATCGTAAGCCACGGCGAAATGGTGCCATTGAGAATCGCCGACAGCAGCCTTCACATGTGGATAGAAGGCCCACTCGCGCATATCATACTTTGGCCAGTCGTAATCCAGAATCCCACTGGAATACTTGAAGTCGTCTTCGCCAATGAAACGCGGCTGAAAATGGCGGCGATAGACATTGAGCTGAATAGCCCCATTGTCGTACTCCAAAATGGTTGTGCTATCCTCCCAGGCCACGTTCAGCCAGAACGACACGGTGCCGCGTGAGATGGCTAACAGCGAATCCTCCGATGCTGGAATCCGCATCGGCTCGGCATCGGGCATGAGTTCGAGACATGCCCGGCCTTTGCCGAGGGAATAGATGCGCGCGCCTCCGAGCACGGCGGCGTTGCCGTTGCCCGACAGGTCTTTGCCGGTACCGTCGTCAAAATCCCAGCGCCCCACCAGGGAGGTTAACACATCTTCGGCCTGGCTCAATCCACTGGCGGCAAGGAGCAAGAGCACCACGACAACGCACAAAAATTGTGTACGTCTTATGCAATCAGGAAACTTGACAAGTAATGTTTTGATCATTCATGTTCTCCTATTACTCTCGATAAACTATTTAACCGGAGCCTCCTGAGATGGCTACAACGCGCGGCCGTCTCACTAAAACAGCAACGCTTTTGACAGGATACCATCGCGTAAGTATATTGGATTGGATATAGATAGCAAGAAGACACTTATGAGGGCAAATGGGCCCATACCGAATCAACCGGCATAGGCCCTGTATCAAGCGCATTCTGCAATCTCGTTTAGTCAAGATTATCCGTAATAAAGAAAGCGTCCAGAAAGTTCTGATTTTCACGATGGGCCCATAGTATCGTGTGCTGCCCGGCTGTCAGCGTGACATTAACAACAGCACTACTCGGAGCATCGTCGCTGAAAACCCGCACCCAGTGCCAATCAGCAGTCTCAGGCTCTATGCTATTCCACTGTATCCAACCGCTACTGTGGACAGGCACATCATATTGACCATCCGGGATATGGACCCAGAGCGAATCGTCATCAACGTTACTTACGCGACCCCAGATTGCATAAGTACCTGCTGTCGGGACCGTAAAGGTGTAAGTGGCGATGTCCTGGGTGCCCGGGGCGTCGTTGTTGCCGGGTACATCCGAGGTTGTCCCGATATAGAATCCACCCGAGGGTTCTCCCTCTCCACCGGCGACATTGACGGGATCAATTCCGGCAGCAGGATAGATCTTCATCGGCTCTGTTATGCTGTCCGCAGCTTCTGCTTCAAACCATATTTCCAAAGGAGGCTCAGGAGTCAGCCGATACAGCCGAATGTCGTCAAAGTACAATGTACCACCGGCACCACTGCCGTCAATCCCAATACCCAGCGTCGTGACACTCTGCAGGTTCACGCCTAACGATGCAAGGTCTATACTCCACTGCTTCCACCGTGGTCTCGCTATGTCAGCCGCATCACCATCATAGACCACCTTGGAGCCGTTGACCTTCACGTACAACTGTCCGGTGTTCCCGCCAGTGCCGTGGAAGTACAGTACCAATGTCTTAACGCCGGCTTTAGTCCAATCCTGCGGAACAGCAAAAGTGCGTTCGCCCTCTGAATATGCTGCGCCGGTAGTGTTGCTGTAAAAGAACGGCATCGCCTGCTCGCCGCTGTGAACAATCGTAGTCTCAACGTAATGCTCTCCATCGCTCCAATTCGGATTAGGATAACCTACAGTGGAACCATTTATCGGATTATCATATCCATCTATCCACGCGCTCCATATCTCGTCAGGCGGATAGTCGTTATAATCTTCAAAACCGTCCACGATAAGATACTCGAGCGTCGTAAAGTTCCAGAGATCGCTTTCCCACATTGCCGGGGTCTCTGTCTCATTAACCTCATTAATCTTCCAGTAGTAAGTCGTGCCTAAATCGAGAGATAAAGGACCGTAGCTGGACGTGGTCACAGTAGTGACAGGTGCGTTACCATCTGTCACAGCCTGCTCGTCGGTGCTAAGGTACACATCATGCTCAGCCGCCTCTCTTCCCGCTCGCCAGCCAAGAACCACATCCGGGTCCACATCTGTTGCACCTGAATCCGGGCTTGGCCCTCTTGCATAGATGGGTATGCTGAAGAATCGCACCTCGCTCAGACCATATTGGGGCATGAAACCTCCCCAGTTGCTGTTAGCTGTGAGCCTGATGTACTTTGCTGCCGCGCTGCCAAAATCAACGGTGGTATTGTGTGCATAGTCGGACGCACCAGATGCTCGAGCAAATTCAGGTACGCCGGCCAATGTCGTATAGTCGGTGCCGTTGACCGAATACTCAATGGAAACATCTTTGCACCCTACGCCGAACATCGGCTCCATCGCTTGATTAGAGTTCCATACCCACATATCATGCAGTTTGTAAACCTTGTCGAGCTCATATTCGATCCAGGCCCCGAGCGATTCACTGCTGCTAAGCCACATATCCGTCGCTTCCGTCGAGTGCAGGTCATTAGCATCCAGTCCCGAGCCGTTGATGGTATTTTCAGGGCCCATACCTTCCTGGCCCGTGCTGGAAGCTGTGGCGGTTATGTTTTCGACGGGATAAGCAATTGGCTCGGTCGTAAAACTCCAAACGCTACCTTTGTGTATCGTATAGTCAGGTGGGCCATCGACCTCATCGACCCGCCAGTAGTAAGTCTTGCTGAAATCAAGTCGTTGGGGCCGAGCATAGCTGTTGGCACTCTGGGCGACGCCGCCAACGGCATCATTGACGTCGTTGAAGTTTTCACCTAAATAGACTTTGTGCCCGTTTGCTGGGGCTGCAAATTCTCCCGGCGTCCAGCCAAGAACCACATCTCGCAGCACATCTGTTGCACCATCATCCGGGTCCGGATTGGAGGCCTGGCCCGGAGGGGACACATCGAGGGGATTACCATCACCATTATTCCACAGGTAGCTGATCTCCTCAAGGGTTAGGGCACGGCTCCAGAGAGCAACATCGTCAATCAGGCCTCCAAAGAACTTCTTTATCACGTTGTCCTCGTGGCTCCATATGGCTCCGATAAGGGCGTTATGCTGAGATGTACCGGAAAGGTCGTAGGTGGCAGGTATGGTAGAATCGCCGTGCGTCGTCGCCCCCTCGTCTTCGACCCCATCGACATATACACGCAAGGTAGTTCCACCTCTTCTCATCCCGACGATATGATGCCACGCACCATCAGTAACTGTGATGTTACCCTCAGGATCGTTCTTGTCGCTATTGTCATCAACGAGAATTTTAATTTCTGCACCGCTCACATACATCCTGTACCGTATTCCGCCGCTGTCATCCCCGCCTTTGGCAAAGATGGTCTCGCCGGCAGGGTCCGTTGTCTTTATCCAGGCACTTATGGTAAAATCGCCTGTCCCGAAGTCAAGAATGCTTGAATTGCCACAGTCCACATAATCGTCGACACCATCGAAGTTCAGCGCACCACCGAACTTTCCACTATCCCATCCTGGGAGATTGAGGGTTCCGTCGTTCCCGTTGCCACTTAAGTCAGAGGTGGTGGTGCCCCCTCCCTCATTCAGCGGCCAGTATCCAACCAGCCCATCGATAATATCCGCATCAGCAACGGTTGTTGTCAGACCCAACACTAAAACAAGAAACATCAAATAAATCAATTTTCTACACATAATAGTCCTCCTTTGTAAAAGGGTTAATATACTTATGCTTTGGCCACGCACCAAAGCAGAATACAGAATACAGAATAATTTAGAATGCAGAATTTAGAATTAAGAAGTCTTTTTTCTTCATTCTCAATTCCAAATTCTCAATTCTTTTTGACTCCACCTCCTTCCTTCAAAAACTCGATATAAGCTGCTGACCAAAATTTAAGGACCCTCACTGCGAATGACAAAACTCTCGTGGCAACTGTGGCCCTTGCATAGTAGCTCCTATATCAGAAAATTTGCAGGGATTCTACAGGCCAGAAGGCCAAGAATCTACATAGTACACTAACTATACCACATTATCCATTTCACTTCAAGAGGAATTTATGCAAAACTGCTGTTTAAAATCTTCCCCCTCATCGCACATCTCTCCATCCAAAATAGAGCCCTTGGATAAACATTCGGCTCTATACATTTGGCCCAAGCAACAGCCTTATAAATGTGTTTTCTGTCTGCCTCAACAATAAAATGAGGATTCGTCAGTGGTGCAGATATACGCGAAATCCTCGAACTTCAGGAAAAACACAAGAAATCGCCGAACGAAGAATTTTTTCCTTTAAATATTGCTATTGCAAAAAGTAAACCCGCAACCGGGTATTTCGATTCCAATGTCAGCGCCGTGGTGTCAGGGACGAAAGTTGGTCAGCTTAATTTTCTTTCCGGCGTCGTCGTAAACCAGCTCGGCCTTGGCGCCGATAATGGTAACTTGGGGCGTCGGTTTCTCCGGGCCGCCATCGAATTCGCCCTTTCGAGTCCCGGTATAGGAGAAAAGCACCAGGTCCCCGTTCGTCGCATGGTCATAGTTGGTCACGTCGACAATCAGAGTTTCGCCGACGTAGCTGTCGAGCAGCACATCTTTGCACTCGATGGGCGTCACTCCGCCTGAGTGGGTGACAAACTTAGTCGTCGTATCGCCGTTACCATCGCCCGTTCGGAACTCGTCCCCAACGATTATCGACGTTATGTCAGCTGAGATATCGTCAACGATGAACGTCCCCTCATTGAGGCTCAAGGCATCGCCAACCTTTATTGATCCGCCAGTGATTATGTACTGGCCGGTTTCGGTATCAATATCAAGGTTTTTATCGACTTCAAGAGCCCCGCCGAGCTGCCGCGCCACGCTGTTGGTCCGGTCGACAATAAACGGCCCCTTGATCTTGAACGTGTGGCCGTCAGGAATGATAAAGGTCGATTCCTCATAGACCCGAACCTCGAACTCAGCGTCGATATCGCGATCGAGGGTCACCGTAACACCGTCCGGAACTACCCGGCTCTTTCCGATCAGTACCCGCCCGTCTATGTTTGCGTCGGGCAGCCGATCGGCTGCGTCACCGCTCCATTTCAGGCGCGCCCCGTCACGTCCAGTCTCCCAGTTGGAAGGGTCACTCCACATTCCGCTACGCCTGGGGCTGATAGACGCCGTTCCTTCCAGCTCTTTTTCTTCAGGAGGAAGAAGCGGCGGATGAGTGGGTTGAATTTCACCGTCGATAGATACATTCGTGAGCACGACGTTTTCAGCTAATCGAATCTGCAAAACAGGCGGCGAGACCATATCAACAACGACGTTCTTTATAAAGACGTCGTAAACCAGCGCGCCTTCGACTCCCGTAATGGATATCGTTTCATCGTCGCCTTCTTTGATATGCACGTTTTCGATGTTGATATTTCGGAACTCCGTCGGGAAGTTGCCGCCTCGATAGCCATGGTAGTTGTTTCTCAATCTGAGAATTCGGGCTTTTCCTATCTTGAGGTTCTTTACATAGATGTCCTTAATGAACCCGCCACGATCAAGATTGGACTTACAGTACAGCACATTTCCGTCATCGTATTCGCAGTCGTACACGAAAACATTCCGCACACCGCCGGAACACTCGCTGCCGATTGCGATGCCGTCAAAGTTCGTCGGCATGTTACGGACAATGATGTTCTCACAAGGTTTGCCCGCTCGCCAGGCGTCCTGGTCTCGGCCGGCTTTGATGGCGAGACAATCGTCACTTTGGTCGAGATAACAGTCTTCCATTAGAACATCCGTACACGAATCAGGATCCAATCCGTCATTGTTGGAGTTATGGCTTTCAATCCTCAGTTTTCGGATAGTAACATTAGTGCAGAATGTCGGATGAACGCACCAGAACGGGTAGTCGTTCAGTGTCACACCCTCGATTAGAACATTAGTACACTCGAAAGGCTCGATCATGGTAGGCTTACCATAAAACACTCTATCCTTTATGGGAGTACCCTCTTTGCCCATCTTGCGCAGAACTTCGTTAGATATCGTTCCAGGCTTTTCTTTTTCGGGCCACATGGCCCATGAGGATTCCGCCTGTCCGTTAAGCGCCCCCGAGCCGGTGATGGCAATATTGGTCTTTTTGTACGCATAGACCAAAGGCGAATAATTGTAGCACTCCGTGCCTTCCCACCTGACTCTGACGTGGGGGAGATAGTCGTCAAAGTTCGTACCGAACATGATCGTGGCGTCTTTGGTCACGTGCAGGTTGACGTTGTTGTCCAAGTGAATGGGGCCGTTGGTGAGAAACGTCCCTTTCGGGACAACGACGCGTCCGCCGCCAGCCTTTGTGCAGGCCGCGATCGCCTTCTTGAAGGCCGGGTTGCAGTCGGTGACGCCGTCGCCCACCGCGCCGTAGTCGGTCACTTTGAAATCGCGATCCGGAAAAGTGGGCGGGACGATACGGCTCAGAATCTCGGGCAGCAGGTCCCAGCCCTCCCGCGTTCCGGCGGCCGGGTCCTTTCCTGCGAGGGGAGAACAGGCGCACACCAGGAGAAGGGCAACCGTCAGGAGTACAAAAGATGCGTTTCTTACGACTGTTTTTCGGAGGATCGTCTTGTTCATGGATTTGTTGTTCCTTTCTGTGATATTTTCTTACAGATGTTCCACCAGTAATTTTGTATGGCGATACCGTAACATCTCGCGCTGCAAGAAGTTACACTTCACAACTTATTGCAGCTTTACTGGGTACAACGCTTTATGCACATTTTGAACATACGCTAATTTACATAGAAACCGCAAAATGTCGAGAGAAAAATCAGGGCAAACGCATCTGAATTATTGCTTTCCAGGTTTTGTCGCTTGATAGGTCGGATACTCAAACCCGACCATCGCCAGCGCGACTATCCTTGGGGCCGTATTTCTCATAACTGGCAACGATGTCAGTGTAGCCATCGTGGTCCACTTCGTAGAAAAACGCTTGGTCCTACTTCTCACCGACGTATGTGCCATTTTGTCTCCAAAGATGCAGAACTTGGTGGCTCATAAAGAAGCCAAACATCGGATTCTTGCCGAAAAACGAATATTCTTGGAGAATTTTCAGCGAATTTCGGATTCAATGGCCTTTTCCTTTTCATTCCATATAATAATCACAAGCTAATACCATGCAGTTAGTTATGAATTTAGAGTGTGGTTGCTTTATTAGAAAAATACAACCGTTGGTACAACTAATTCGTGATTATCTGTTAAAATTATCACTATTTTTTTAAGGAGCAGAAAGATGAAAAGGTCAAAAAGAAAGACAAGTTCGGACCAATTTCCTTTAACTCTACATCCCACAGGACAGTAATGTAAGAAGATCAAAGGAAGAATTCGCTACTTTGGAACCGACAAGAAGCAGGCACTCAAAAGATACCTGGGTCAGGCTACATATTTGCACGGATGTCAGAGGTCGATGCAGATAGCATCCAATGGTAAAATGACCTTGAAAGAACTGCGCGATCTTTATTTGAAGTATCAGCAATCAAGAGTCCTCGCAGATGAGCTTACCCCCAAACACTATACGATCAGATTAACAGCGTAAGGAAGTTAATGTCCTTTCTTGGACAAGGTCGAAAGATAGAGAGTATTTTAACTTTGGATCTGCAGAACTACAAGAGAAGACTCCAGCATGTTTATCGTTCGGTCCACCGGCAAAATCTTCATATAAGTGTTATGAAAGCAATGTTTCACTAGGCAAGAAGAAATGATATTCTTGAGACCATCCCAAATATTGATGCCATCTCAAAAGGCAAGGTCATCATTGCTCATGAAAAGTACACTTTCCATTCGCAGCAGATTAACAAATTGCCGTCTGCTGCAGGTGTGAAGATGCGGGCTATGATATGGTTGGGTTTGAATTGTGGATTCGGATATACTGATTGCGGTAAGTTAAAATGGAAAGACCTTGATTTTGAGCATAGCAGAGTTCAACTTGCCAGAAACAAGACGGGAGTTCGGAGAAATCTGCCATTGTGGCCCGAGACAATACATGCGCTGAAAGAATTGCGAAGTTCAGGACAATTAGTATTCTATACGTCAGAGGGTCATCCCTGGGTCAGGACGGTGATCAAAACCAACCGCGATGGAGAGCGCGAGTATACATCCGTTAATAGGATTAATCCGACATTTTCGAGGCTTATGAAAAAAGTTGGAATCCATGCGCCAAAGGGAACAGGTTTCTACGCTCTTCGCAGAACCGCTGCCACCATGGCGGCCAGGTCGGGAGATCCATTTGCAGTCCAGAGAATTCTCGGGCATGTTGATTTAACGATGGCGACAAGATACGTACAGGATGTTTCCGAACAGACTGACAGAAGTATATGCTTCAAGGAGAAAATGTTGCGTGAACGGCATATCCACTGCTGTTACCCAAAAGATATTGGAACATTCTTCACCAAATCTGACAAACAAGGTATATACGAATGTTGATCCCGTCTTGCGTCATGCAGTAGAGCAATTACCTGTTGGTGATTGGTTGTAACTCCATAAGATGTTGATAGCGCTGCGGCTGCAAGATAAGACTCGGTTGGCCTTCAGCAAGCTCTGTCTTTATGTCTACGATTAATTGAGCTACTCTGACCACTATGGAGTCTCTGCTCTACTTGTGCAACTGATTGAATGTGGTAAAATCCTGAAAACTTTTGCTCCACATGCTTTGCTTATTGCCGAAAAAACGACTGGGGCCTATACTGAATGAATCAGTATAAGCCCCGTTCTCATGCAAATCTTTCTGCCATTCCAGCAGAAATAATGTTTAATCTACAGTTGAATCTAAAGGTCGATACAGCCGAATGTCATCAAAGTACATAGTCCCTGAATCGCCAGGTGTTGTTGTGTTACCTTGGGTGCCTATGCCGATGCCGATGCTATTGACATTAGTCAAATCCACTCCCTGGTCTGCAAATCCGCCTGGGGCGGACAGGTCGATGCTCCATTCGGTCCACTCACCTATCAATGATGCCTCCGGATCTTCGTGATAAACCACGGCGCTGCCATTGAGAACCACATACATTGGCTCAGGATCATTGCTTGTTATACCAATATCCTGGTTCATCCACTGCTGCTGACTAACGTTACCGGTGATGTTGACGTTAGAGAATTGGGCTTCACACGTTGCATCAGTGTTATGTGACGTCACTGCCAAACCTATATAGACATTCGCGCTCATCTGGATGCCCTGGCTCATAGCGTCCTCTACCGGTACCCAGGATGAGCCATCAGTCGAATGGAAAGCTGTAAAGTTACCACTGATGTCACGCTCCAATTTCACCCAGTGTGGTGCAGTGACCCCACTCTGGGCTGTGCTATAACTAGCGCCGTTTGTGGTGATTCGCCCCTCTGAAGCAACGCCGCTACCGGGTGTAACACACGCAAAAGCATGTTTGGAGCCTGGCTCCAGCGTCTCACGAATCATAACGCCGGCCTTGGCCCATGGGTCGGTGTTATCGACGCTCATGACCCTTGCTGTAATCGAGCCGGTGCCGGTGAGCATCTTATAGGCATAGTGGAACTCGTCAGCCTGACCTGTGATATCTGTGCCGGAAGCGGTTATCGTGTAGGTCCCAACAGGGCCTTCTGCGAAGCTACCAACAGACGCTGGATAACCTCTAAACCACAGCGACAATTCTGTAACGCCTTCTCTTGTCCAATCCTGCGCGGGGCTAAACGGAAGTTCGGCTTCCGAATAAGTTGCCGTGCCAATGTTGTTGTAGTAATATGGCATCGACTGCTTGTCACCGTGGATAATTGTAGTCTCAACAATATGCTCTCCCTGTAAAATCTCCGTAAAATCTACGTCGTGACCTACAATGGCGCCGTTTGATTCAACTTCCCAGCCGTCTAACCACGTATTGAATATCTGGTCGGGATCATAGTCGTTGTAGTCCTCGAAGTTGTCTACGATAAGGAAGCTGCCAATTGTGAAGCTCCAGACTTCGCCTACCCATGGACTGTCAGGGTTGAGGTTATTGACCTCATCAATACGCCAGTAGTAGGTGGTCTCCAACTCAAGCTCTCCAGGGTCAAAGCTCTCGGCACCAAGGTCCCCGGTGACTTTATACTCAGGTGAGCCTGTGCCGGCATTGCGCACAGCCTCTTGGTCGGTGCCGAAGTACACATCATGCGAAGCAGCATGTTTTCCAGGTTTCCAGCCAAGAACAGGTGTCCGCCTTACGTCTATGGCACCGTCTGTTGGGGCGGGACCAAATGCATTTATTGGCTCGTATGACGACAGGTAGCTACCTTTAATTATCTCTTGCTCGCGGATGCCGGCGCCTCGCCAGGCCACCTGGCAGTGGTCCCAATCAGGACCTTCCTTCCACAACGTCATGATGTAGTATTTGTTTCCGCCTGTCAATGAGATAGGTTCGGACTGCCGAGAAAAAGTATCGTAGGATCCCCAGACAGGTTCAGAAGCGAGCAGTTGTACATTGGTGGGGTCGTCATCGGTGCTCAGCCACAATTCGCCCTGGTCGGCACTGGAGAACCAGAACGTATAGTCACCGGTCAGCGGCGCATAGAGCCAGCCATGAATTCTAGCGCCGTAGTTGTCGCCAATGCTGTCCGCGGTGCCGAACTCGGTTAGCTCATCGCTCAAGGTTGGGTCGTCCGGATAGCTCGGATTTTCCAGGAGGAGGTTCAAAGTGGAACCGGTGATGCCCTCCCACATATCAAGAACGACCGTACCAAGGCCTTCAAGAGTAGTAGTGAAGCTCCAGACATTGCCTGTATGTGTTTGGCTGCCGTCGAACTCGTCGACCCGCCAATAATAGGTCTTCTCGAGTTCGAGCAGGCCGGGGTTGAAGGTAGCAGTTGTGACGGAACCTTTGTCTGTTCCCCCGGTGCCGGCTTGCACATCCTGGAGATTATCGCCAAAAAACAGACGATGCGTGACCGAATCTGCACCTGAAATCCAGCTCAGCGTGATATTTGGGTCAACGAACATGACACCATCGACCGGATTGGGATTGAAGGCAGTCTTTGAGGGAACCGTAAAGCTCCAGACATCGCCTTTGTGTACAGTGCCATCGGCGTCGACCTCATCGATCCGCCAGTAATACGTAGTTCCCGGAGATAGTCCCTCCGGATAAGGACTTCCGGCGCTGCCGACAAGGAAGAAACTATTGGTTGTGGAACCGATGAATATGTCCGTATCTCCTTTCGTGGCGCTGTCTACATTGACAAAATTGTCACCGAAATACACATCGTGCGAGGCGGCATAACCTCCCGGCAACCACCCAAGACTCACCTCTGTACCGGAATGCAGGACACCATCAGCCGGCTCTGGACGCCGGGCCTTTGTTATCGGGGTCATCGAAGAGACCACTAAGGCGTTCATAAAGCCAAAAGGATTGCTCGCCCCCGATTCTTCGATGGTGCCTTCTCCAGGACCACATTCCAAGACGATTGTGCCGGTTCCATCTGACTGAGCTGTACCGGTAAAGGCGTTGTCATATTCATCCCGGGGCGATACCCCGCCGTTGAACGCAGTCGTGAGAACATGTTCCCCATTGGTTGTCCATTCCCCGACCCGATCGCCTGCGCTGCCTGTGTCATATGCATAAATAGTTATCTCGTAGACTTGATTGGCCTGGAGCCCCGATAATGTGACCGTCATACCACCCGGCCGAGAAAAGATGAAATCACGATAGATCAGCTCGTACGGTATTCCGGTTGGTGCGCCGCGCCAGCGTGCATCGAGAGTGCCTGCAAGTTCAACTGTAATGCCTTCTACCTCCGTGCCACTGTCAGCGAGGGTAAAAGAAGTAAAGCCAGGCTCTGTCTGTGAAGAGACATTTCTGTTGCTAATATCCAGCTTGAGGATGGGGTAGCTGGCATTAGCCGTTGTTGGGCTGAGACTGCCAAGAATCATCACAACAACCAGTGTAGTCAATAATCTTACAAAACATTTGTTAATCATAATTCTACCTCCAAAAAAATATAATCGACTTTACGACGGGAAATAAAGACGCAAGAAACAAACGATAAAATCTCCTCTCTCACAAAAAAAACTGCCAGGTCTAATCAGCGTGGCCAGGCTAAGGGGAATGTCTCCGAACGTGGATGGGCTGCGATGTGCCCATCCAGAAAGGCACAGTTACCCTTTCCTCGCAACTTATTGCCGGTGGGAGCATGGTGAAAACCGGCTATGACATCATAGAATGGGCCCACACCTTCGGGACCCGGTTTGACCGACCAGGCATCGCCACCAACGCTATTTAGCCAACCTTCTATCATATTGTCATCGCCAGGTATCATAAATGTGTCATTTAGCCCTGACACGTTATACTGAGTGTCGACCAACGAGCTTTCCTCTGTGAACGCGAAAGTTTCTGCCGGGCGTCTGACCTCAGACAGTGTCAGTACTCTCGTTTTCTTAACCATTCCACGCCTGTCGCCCAAGAAAGCATTCATAGTGTAATTGTACCAAGGCTTATAGTTTCCAAGCGTGTCACCATAGGCCATAAAGAACTGGTCTTCTGAACGTCTTGCAGCCAAGCGAGAAAAAGTTGGACAGATAAAAGCCCTGGCATCCTTCATGTAATGGTACAGGGTTCCACCATATTCCGGATGGCTTCTGAGGTTCAAATCCCCGTTGCACCAGCGAAGGTGCAGATGTTGTCCACTTGGTATCCCTGATTCTATGGGGAAAGGCTCACGCTGGGAAAAATAGCACTTGTCGGGGTCGCAGAACTTATTATCGTTATCCCCAAGGTACATTAACAGTGCGAGAGTGTAGTTCTTCAGGTTCCCCTTGCATGCTGCACCTTGGGCAAGTTCTCTGGCCTTATTAAGAGCCGGCATGAGGATTGCCAGCAGAAGGGCAATGACGGCGATCACCACCAACAGTTCTATTAGTGTAAAAGCATGTCGATTGCACATAGCATGTCTTTGTTCCATCCTGCGTAAAAGCCAGCTTAAAAAAGTCAATCCATCAAAAGCCGATACAGTCAAACCCAGAACCAGCACAAAAGAATTAGATAAATCATTTTACTACATATAATATTCATCCTTCAACAAGAGTTAAGAGAATTATAAGTTACGCTTTAGCTACACATCAAGACACACGTTGCTTTCGACCGATACCCAGCCTCTGTTTCTTAACGGAACCAATGGGCCTATACCGAATCAATCGGTATAGGCCCCTGATTAATTCAAGATTTACTCAATCGAAAACAGCAATATTAGTTACCTGCAAGGTACATAATCTCAGCATCAGACAAAGCCCGGTTGTATATCATGACCTCATCAATGAGGCCATCGAAGAACTTGGCCACATGGCTGGGATCACTTGCAAAAGCATCGGAGGGCTGACTGCCAATAGCCGCGCTGATAGCCGGGTCAACAGCCACTGCAGAGCCGCCCTTTTCCTGGCTGGCAACTTCTATGCCGTCTTTGTAGATCCGCATCATGCTGCCATCCCAAGCCGCGACCACATGCGCCCAGACACCGGCCTCAAGAACCGGGTCAGAGATCAGTGTTGCCGTTCCAGGCCCTTCGTCGGTCTTCAGCCGGAAACGCAGGCCGGTTTCCGATATGGTGCTCAACATCCACCAGTGATTGTCTCCGTCCCATTCGTTCGCCTTTGAGATGATACGGCTGTCGTTGATTTCAAAATCATCGGCCTTGACCCACGTAGCCAGACTGATCTGACCGAACACATCAAACTTGCCCAGTTCGACCACATCGTCTATCCCATCGAAATCCAACGCCATGCCAGCAACTCCTTCGACAAAGGCCGGATCGCCAACTAAAGTACCGTTGAGATTGTTGCCGGAGCTGTCAGTCACGTCATTCTCAAGTGCGTAGTAAGCCACTAGACCATCGGTGCCGGGATCTTTAGTGTAAATTGGAGATATTACCAAAGCATTGATAAAGGCGAAAGGCTCGGCTGCGAATGTGCCTTCGCCGGGAACAGCTTCCATAAAGATTACGCCGTTTGCATCTGCTGTAGTGATTCCTGTAAACGCCTGGTCATCTTGCTCGACCGGTGGAATGGTATTATCGGCGATGGTCGTTAAAAGATCCTCGCCATTGGCCGACCAATCGGTGACTCTGATTTCATTGCTGCTAGTGTCATAAGAGTAAATGGTAATTCCGTAAGTTCCTTCAGGCTTCAAGCCGAATAATGTTACTGTTACATAACCTACTCCAGCTTCGGCTTGTCGGGCAAAGATGAAGTCCTTGTAAATATTCTCGTAGGGTACGCCATTCGGCTCACCGCGCCGGCGTGTGTCGGCCTCACCATACTCGCCCAATGTAACCGTGATGCCATCGATTTCTGAACCACTATCGGCGAATGTGAAAGCCGTAAAGCCTTCTTCGACATTATTGGGATCATCGGAGTTTTGGACATCCAGCTTGACAGGCGCTGGGAGTAGTACCTCACCTTCAAGGAATGAGCCACCGGCAGAGTGCGTACGGGCTCGAATGATCAACTGGCCTTCCTCTTCACTTGCCGCAAGCAAGAACGTAACGATCCCATCCGTATCACTGTTGATGAAATCTGCTAATGCGTCGCTTGTGTCGGTTGAGAACCTTACACCTGTTTCGCCAGGTCCGGTAAATATCAATAAAACATCTGTGAGATCGGCAAGGTCCAAAGCGACCGGTGCCTCAAGCTCAGGTGTCGGGTCATTCTGAACACCAGGAGCGGTGTTCCAGGTCAAAGACTCAACATCAAGCAGATCCAAATCTTCAATGACGCCATAAACACTGACTTGATTATGTTGGTCGTGACTGAAATGGCTGAAACTCACATTTGAGATTGCACCTCTGCCCTTAAGTGCTGATATATCGTAGCTAATCAGTGCCACTCGGCGTCTGGCAGCAATATCACGTGCCCCCAAACCTGAACCATTGCTGCTTGAATCCGGTCCTACCTGGTTATCGTTGCCAAGCTCGATATCACCTACAGCTCCCAGGCTGAAGGGCACAGTGGGTATGCCTGTCAACATGGCCGTACCCCACTGAGAGGCATCATTCCAGCCTTCTACGGCGGAAAATGAGAGAAGCTTATTTTCACGCGAATCACCGCCGTCGTCGTCGTCATTGTAGTAACAGTCAATACCGATCAAGTCACCAGCCTGGGGCTCTGCGCCCTGTATCGACAGCCATGGCAGCTTTATCTCGATACGCCAGCCGGTCTCGGTGTCTACCTGAGCGTGTTCAATACCTTCGGTAGCTCCTTCAACGTTGGTTCCCTGTATGTCGTCCGTTGTCCATCCAAACGTATACTGGTGGTCGTCTCCGGACAGCGGGGTGTTTACCTTGGTGTTACCACCGTCGAAGTAGACCTCCACACTGTCGTCCTGCCAGGAACCGTCCGAATCATTTTGCAGACTGTCGTCGGTCATGTCCACGATCACATAGAGATTCACAGAATCATACAATACCTTCCAGATACCGGAGGCATTGGCCGGATCATCCAGAGGGACGAAAGACTGGGTTGATGCGTCTGCCCAGATTTCATCGACCTCCCCGTCAATCACAGGTGGCTGCGCGGCAAAGCCGATTTCCATATCGACATCTTGAGCCGCCACCGGGCCGATCAAGCCCACAACCAAAAAGGTAAAAAACAAATAAATCAATTTCTTACACATAATAATCCTCCTTTAAAAAAGTTACTGTAATAACTCACTGTGCTTTGGCTACACACCAAAACAACTTCAAACAAAACGACCGATAATAATTTACAGACTCACTACTTTTACTGTCCAACATTATTAAAGAATTCTAAGTCGTTTATACGATTAAC
>CAYQKF010000071.1:0-25432 GCA_964417935.1 uncultured Pirellulales bacterium | reverse complement strand
AGGCCAATGCCCATTTGATGAAGCGGTTGCCGTCGTCGGCCTTGGTCAGCTTGTCGAGTGCCTTTTCAGCAGCGTCTTTCTGGACCTGAGCATACTGAACCTTCTGCTCGGCACGTATGGTGTCAGCCACTTGCTGGAGCTCACGGGCGGCATCAACCATTGCGACATCAGCGGTATGCGCCTGGCCACTGGCATCGACATAGCGGCTAAAAGCTTCTTTATAATCTTTGGCGCTGGCAGCAATTTGCTCTGCTCGGCGCTGACTTACGACAAACTGGTCGAAAGTTTCACGATATTTCTCGGCTTGTGCAATAACCGCGTCGGCCTTAGCATCGTTGCTGGACTGTTTGAATCTCAATTTCAGATCATTAGCCAACTTGATGATATCATCTACGTAAGTATGGACTTTGGTAAGATACGTTTCATCATCGCGCAGCATAAAATTCTTTTCGTGCCTGCGTGCTTCCAGCGTCCACGTTATTATGCGGCTGCTGTCGTCGGCCTTGGTCAGCTTATCCTGGACGATAGATGTATCAGCACCTGCCCGCACAAGCTCTGCCAACTGGGCCTCCTGGCCTGCTCGCATTTCCTCAGCAACTTTTATCAGAGCTCGAGCCGCGGTTACCATTTTGCTGTCCGCCGATGTCTGCTCACTTCTTATCGCCACATAAGTATCAAAGCCTTTGCGATATGCCTGGACTGCAGTAATGACCTTGTCCGCCTGGTCCTTGTTGGCTTGTTGATTGAATTTGGATTTCATCTCTTGCGCGAGTTTGACGATTTCGTCAGTTGTATCCTGAACGATTTTAGCATACTTTTCATCCTTGCGCAGAATATAGTTCTTCTCGTTTTGACGGCAGGTAAGTGCCCACTTGATAATAAGGTTGGCAGAGTCCGTCTTCCAGAGCTTATCAGCCATCGCGGCATCACCATCAGTTTGTACCTGAACAAGTTCGGTCTTTTGTTCCTGCCGCATGGTATCGGCGACTGTTTGAAGGTTTCTGGCGGTTGTAACCATCTGTTCGGAGGCATTATCTTTCTGAGCTGCCAGGGCCACAAAACGGTTGAATGCGGTCTTATAGTCCTGCGTACTTTTGGCGACTGCTTCCATCTGCGCACGGTCGGCAGCATCTTTCATCTTCTCTTTGGTTGTTCGGGCTTGCGTGATCAATTCCTCAACCTGTTCATCAACCTTTGTGGCGTATTGCTGGTCTTTGCGAATAATGAAGTTCTTTTCCTGCTGACGTGCCGCCTGAATCTGCTTAATCATTTGGTTGCCGTCGTCGGCCTTATCGACTATAGTTGTCACGCCGCCTAAGCCGCTGTATCCGACGTAACCCACGACTGCAGTTAGAATCAGCACAATCGCAAAACCACCAGCAATCTTTGTTCCAAGTTTCATGTTCTTAAGCATTTTCTTCTCCTTTAAACTTTTTCACATTATCGTTATTTTTTACTTGAATCCCTATTACACTCTATTCGTCCGTAACAGAACTGCTTGAGCTACCCGCAAAACCTGCCAAATTGTCCCCTGCCAGAACTTTGTCGATATCCAGCAGTATCTTGACGGATTCGCCAATTTTGCCCATACCGAGGATAAAATCGGTATTGACAAATGCCCCAAATCTTGGAGCCTCTTCTATATCCTCACCGGCTATATCCAACACCTCCGAAACGCGGTCGACCACAATGCCGGTGCTGATATTGCGGTCGCCCTGAGTTATCTCCACTACGATAATACATGTTTCCTCGGTGGCCTCGGTGGTCTCCATACCGAATTTGACCCTGAGACCGACCACTGGTATAACCTGGCCCCGCAGGTTGATTACGCCTTTTACATATACTGGCGTCTTCGGAATGGCCGTTATGTCCATGTTGCCGATAATCTCGCGGACCTTCAGGGTCTCCAGACCGTACTCCTCATTGGCCAGAGCAAAGGTAAGATACTTACCTTCCTTGTCCATAACCGCTCTGCTTAACCGCTCTGTTTGAGCTATCACTTTCGTCATAGGACATCTCCTTAAATACAACAATTAAAAGCTACTCAGTAACATCCTCTCGAGAATGGGGTTAACCACCTTTTAATACGCGGGTTTGACAGGGCCTTATGTTTTTGATGGATACAGATACCGTAAACACTTTGGGGTGAGGCCTGACAACCTCACCCCAATATGTTTTGAAAAGGTAAACATCGAAGAGTATGAAATTAAGGCACAAAGATTGCGAATTAAATTGTTCACCATTGTTATCTTGTTCACCATCTTTATCATTACCCCCAATTTACTGTGTTTGCGTTTTGAGTTATCAAACCACCCCAGTTATCAAGCCGCCCCACTTATTGAGTTATCAAACCACTCTGCTTGGCATCGGCTAACTGACAAATCACATTAAGAGACCTGTGCCTTCATTTAACAGGGCGTCTTGCACCAAAAGAGCAGGTGGATAGAATGAAATGGAAAGCCACTGTTTTTCATGGTCGCCTATGACGCTTGTGTTTTGTCTTCAGGTTAGTATGATAGTTTAGGTTGACCTGGAAACGTAGGTTTCGATATTAATATAGAAGTTTTTAGAAGATATGGTCCAATGTTTTTGTCGGATAGTCTCCATAGGTTTACATAATAGTAATCCAATGGATTTATTTGCAAGAAAGCGGGCGGATTAATCTCTGAACAAAAATTACAACAAGGGATTAGAAGGATAAAAAGGAAATGGTTTGACTTTTTATATCCAAAAGATTACAAATACAGCGTTGTCTATAGCAATATTATTTGATTATGAGGGGAAAATTTTCGAACTTAAAATATAATAGAAATTATGCGGACGTTTTGAAAACTTTATGCGGGGATAAGCTCCTTCTGTATGGCGTATTTAACAAGTTCTGCAAGGCTATCAATGTTAAGCTTTTTCATAATTCTCCGCCGTCTGCCTTCTATTGTTTTAATACTTAAATTATACCTTACTGCTATTTCGCGGGCCGATTTTCCTTCCGCCAATAGTTTAATTATCTGTATATCACGTTCGCTTAACACAACTCTATCGCCAGAATATCCAGATATCGTTTGCTCGTCTGCTTGTGCGTCGAGAACCACTGCAGTTATATCGGGGCTCAAATATGATTTGTTTTGGACCACAGTCTGAATAGCTCTCAAAAGTTCATCAAATGCGCAGTCTTTCAGGAGATACCCCGATATGCCTGCTCTAACCATACCCATCACATATTCCCAGTTATCATAAACTGAAAGGGCGACTATCTTAACGTCAGGCATTTTGGCCTTAATCAGGCGTGCAGCCTCAATACCATTCATATTTGGCATGACCACGTCCATAATGATTACGTCCGGCTGAAGTTTCCGGGCCAGCTCTACGGCTACTTTACCATCATCCGCTTCGCCTACGACTTTCATATCAGCTTGCTGATCAATTAAAGAACGCAGGCCTTCTCGCATTACGACCTGGTCTTCAGCCAATAGAATCTTTATGCTCATATCAGTTTTCCTGCTCTTAATTTTTTCAGTTGCTCAAAGGTAAAGTTATAGAAACTCGCGTTCCTTCGTCAGGAGCGCTTTGTATTTTCAACGTGCCTCCGAAATGGCCCAGCCGTTCTCGGATTGTAAACAAACCTAAACCGCCGGAAGTATCATCGGCATTATTGCTTTTCGCCGCTGTGAAACCTATTCCGTCATCTTCGACGTCGATTTCTATTTTGTTATTTTCGTTTCGCAGCGAGACTTTTACTTTCTGTGCTTTCGAATGCTTGATAATGTTCATTAATAGCTCCTGTACGGTCCTGTATAATGCTGTTTGCAAATCTTCGTCTAAGTTTCCGGCACAGCCATCATCTTCAAAATCGACTGCGATGCCCTGCTTGTCGCGGACTTCTCTATTAAGCCAGTCCCTTATAGCTGCTTCCAAGCCTAAATCATATAAAATAGGCGAACAAAGATCAAATGTCAGCGACCGCATACTTTTAATGACTTGGCCGATGCTTTCGTACATAGAGTCCAAAGAATCGCTCAAATCCGGTGATTTGGCGGGTTTTCTTAAGACCCCCAGTTTCATTTTAATTATAGATAATCTTTGCATAGCATCGTCATGAAGTAATGCCGCAACCTTTTTCCTTTCATGTTCCTCGGCTAATGTTAATCGGGAAACCAGAGACCGCAATTGCTGGTGGATATCAAGCAATTTCTTTTCCGCTTTGGTGATCTGCTCACTGACTGTTGCTATTAACATTCCAATAACCAAAAACATGCAAGCTCGGAGATAATCATTGATAGTTGCTATGTCCACTCTGAGAAAATTGTGGCTTAAAATTAAGAGTGCACCTAAAAAGACTGCTACAATCAGGCCTTTTCTCCTCCACCAGAAAGATGCCAAAAAAATGGGTATGTAGAATAGATGTGTAAAAACAGGGCCGACCTCAAGCACGACATGGCAATAATATGTCAAAAAACAGGCACCTGTCAAAAGTATAGCCATTAACACAATTTTGTACGTGTCTTTTTTACACATATCTGCAATTCACTTCAAAATCCTTCTAATTACCCATATTTCGGCTGATTTAGCCCTTGAAGCTGACCCCAGTCAGGCACACAACACTTCCGTCCCGCAGGGAAGCGAACAGGCGGCCGCCTGAAAGATTGCGGTCTCACTTGGTCGCAAACTGAAATAGTGTGTTTTCGACATCTTAGCTCCTTGATACAGGTAAATTGTCCCGCTACGGCCTCGGCCTCCGCCGAGGCGAGTTGCGCATCTTCAAATTGCTTAACATGACTTTCATATATTATCCTAATATTACCCATTTAATCCGGAATTTTCCATATAAACGATTTGGCAATACTATTAAGACCTCTGATTTCGTTAGACTACAAACTACCAAATCCATACCAAATTTTCAACTGATTTCAGCTTCCCCTGGCAGATATTACTGCCATAAAAGTCGTCTGGAATCCCTGTGGCAGATTTTGTTCTTGCAGAATCACCTCGGCAACCTTACAATTCCCCTTTCGCCGGATTGTTCAAAGTTCGACATTGCGGTCAACCCCCCAAAAATTGGGGGGTTGTTTAGCCCCCAGGCCTGCCCTGGGGCTCGTTTAGCCGTCGCCGGCGCGGCGACGACATCGAGCATCGAGTATCGAGTTATGTTTGAATCCTTAACCGAGAAATTTAACTCTGTTTTCAGGTCGCTGGCCGGCCGAGGACGCATTACCGAGGCCAACATCTCGGACGCTATGCGCGATGTCCGCAAAGCCCTTCTGGAGGCGGACGTCAGCTACAACGTCGTAAAGCAGTTCTGCAAGGACGTTACACAGGCGGCCATCGGTGCTGAGGTGATAAAGAGTCTTCATCCAGGCCAGGTTATGGTAAAAATCGTCAGCGAGGAGTTGACAAAGTTGATGGGGCCGGTCGATACCCGTATCTATTTTGTCTCACCCGGCCCTACTGTCATTATGCTGGCCGGCCTCCAGGGCTGCGGCAAGACCACCACCGCCGCCAAGCTCGCTAAATACCTCGTCGCAAAGGGTAAAAAACCGCTCTTAGTGGCTGACGACCTTCAGAGACCTGCTGCCATCGAGCAGTTGATTATCCTCGGCGGGCAGATAAATATTGATGTTTACAGCGAAGACAGCAAAAACTCCGTAAAGGTCGCGAAAAATTCTGTAAAGCACGCCCGGAAAAACGACTACGATGTGGTCGTGCTTGACACCGCAGGCCGGCTCCACATAGACCAGGAAATGATGACTGAGATAGCCGATGTCGCAAAGGCGGTCAATCCGCACCAGATTTATTTAGTCTGCGATGCGATGACCGGCCAGGACGCCGTTAATTCAGCCAAAGCGTTTAATGAACGTCTCGAGCTCGATGGCGTCATCCTTACAAAACTCGACGGCGATGCCCGCGGCGGTGCTGCCCTCAGCGTAAAGGCTGTAACGACAAAGCCCATTAAGTTCATCGGCATCGGCGAAAAGCTGGACAAGCTCGAAGAATTTCACCCCGACCGTATGGCCGGCAGAATCCTCGGGATGGGCGATGTCGTAACGCTCGTGGAGAAGGCTCAGGAACATTTCGAAGCTGAAGAAGCCGTGAAACTGCAAAAGAAAATGGCCAAAGGCAGTTTCGGTTTTGACGATTTTCTAAAGCAGATGCAGGCCGTCAAAAAAATGGGCGGCATGAAAGATATGCTCAAAATGATGCCCGGAATGGGAAGCCAGCTCAAGGACCTGGACTTCGACGGTGCCGAACTCAAGCAAACCGAAGCGATTGTCTATTCGATGACGCTCGCCGAAAGGCGCGACCCGGATATTATAGATTCATCCAGACGAAGACGAGTCGCCGCAGGGGCGGGCGTGGAAGTTCAGGATGTTTCCGGCCTGGTAAAGACATTCAAACGCAGCCGCGATATGATGAAGGCACTCAGCGGTGGAAGCCTCGGCGGCCTTAAGAACCTGCTATCAGGCGGATTCAATATGGGTGCTCTGAACCAGATGATGGCCGGGGGAAGAAAAATAAAGCAGCGCTCGAAAAGAAAAAAAGTCATAAGGCGAAGGGGCAAGACTAAGCGACGATAAATATCGTTCTCAAATTGACCGGTTTTTAAATCGCGTATCGTTATAAGCATTGTTCTAATATGCGCATAACGCAGCTTGTCATTCCCGCGAAAGCTTGTCCTCGACTCCGATCGGGGGCGGGAATCAAGTATTTAGCCCCCCAATTTATTGGGGGGTCGTTTAGCCGTCGCCGGGACGGCGACGGTATTTAGAAAAACAAAAATCGATAGTGTAAATATTTACAGAAAAGAACGTCATTATGGATAAAAACATAAACCCCGTTAGAAATTCCAAAGTGAACAAGGACATAGACCAATCACGGTTAGAAGCAATTGATCAACCGCCAACAAAACGAAAGGCCAAGACTTCTAACGGGGTAAACCGTCGTAATTTCTTAAAGCTTGCCGGCGTAACTGCCGCCGGCGTGATGCTGCCCGGCTGCGCGGACGAACTACTCTCAGGTTTTGCACAAAGTGCAGGTGGCCCGGTTGATAAACAGAACTTCATTATTATTTTCTGTGATGATTTGGGCTATGGTGACCTCGGCTGTTTCGGCTCGAAGAAGCATCGCACGCCCAACATTGACCGAATGGCTGCCGAAGGCATGCGTTTTACGAGCTTCTATGTAACCAGCGGCGTATGCACACCGTCCCGGTCGAGTCTAATGACCGGCTGCTATCCCCGCCGAGTTAATATGCACGAAAGCGGAAAAAACGAATCGGTGCTGTTCCCGGTTGCTCACAAGGGTCTAAATCCGAATGAAATCACCATTGCCGAGGTGCTCAAAACCCGGGGCTACGCCACTGCGTGTGTTGGCAAGTGGCATTTGGGAGATCAACTGGAATTCCTGCCCACACGTCAGGGCTTCGACTACTACTACGGCATCCCATACAGTAACGATATGGGGTCCAGGCAGCGTAAGCAGAATCCACCGCTGCCGTTGCTGCGAAACGAAAAGGTAATCGAAGCACCCGCCGACCAGAACACCCTGACAAAGCGCTACACAGAGGAAGTGCTCAAATTCATCACTTCCAATAAGGACAAACCGTTCTTTGTTTATCTGCCGCACACGATGCCGCACAATCCAGTCCATTCCAGCGAGAAGTTCCGCGGCAAGTCCGCCAACGACGGCTACGGCGACTGCGTAGAAGAAATTGATTGGTCCACAGGCCAGATACTTGATACGCTCAAGAAGCTGGGCATTGATGACCGCACATTAGTTGTGTTCACCTCCGACAACGGCGCAGCTAAACGCTGGGGCGGCAGCAATCTGCCGCTTTCAGGGTTCAAAGGCAGTACGATGGAAGGCGGTATGCGTGAGCCGTGCGTAACGCGCTGGCCCGGCAAAATCCCCGCAGGCAAAACCTGCGACGAATTGGCTTCGACACTGGACCTGATGCCGACATTAGCGCGATTGGCAGGTACAAAGGCCCCAACCGATCGCATCATTGACGGCAAAGACATTTGGCCGCTAATGGCAGGTAAGAAAGGTGTCAAATCGCCGCACGAGGCCTTCTATTATTACCGGATGGACCAATTGCAGGCCGTGCGCTCCGGCAAATGGAAACTGCATCTGCCTTTCATAATAAAAAAACGCAAGCAGGGAAAGGACGCGCCTAATGCACCGCTAAAACTGTACGACCTCGAAACCGACATCGGCGAAACAAACAATATTGCCGACAGGAATCCTGATGTGGTTAAGCGCCTTCTCGCCCTTGCTGAGAAGGCACGCGATGACCTCGGAGACGTCAATCGCAAGGGCACAGGCCAGCGACTGGCCGGTTGGGTTGTAACTCCCAAGCCATTGCTGCTTTCGGAAAAGTCACAAGATAGTTATTGATAATGGAAAAACGATAGTGTAAATAGTTAGCCCTCCAATTTATTGGGGGGTTGTTTAGTCGTCGCCGGTAAACCTGCCCTGAGCTTGCCGAAGGGGCGACGCTACCTTAAAATTAAATTTAATAAATGGCGATAATAAATAAGATTTCAATTGAGCAATATCTTGAAAAAGTTGGCCGTTTTTCAGACAGCGAATACGGCAAGTTGATAAGAAACCAGTTCAAGGATATCGAAGGCGGCAGTGAGCTGGCGATGTTGGCTGCGCCGAGCGCCGAAGAATTAGAGCAATTGAAAAAAGCAGTGGCGATAATGACGCCGGACGAAAAACAAAACCCTGATAGTCTGACCGATGAACAGATACAGAAAATCGCAGCCGACGCTCAAATTGACCCTGCAAACTTTGCAATCTTCATAAACGGTTACGCCCTGCATTGCAAGCGTGTCTTGTGAGTTGAGGCAGATAAAATGCTAAAAACATACATGAAGGAAATCTTCAGAGTTGCTCAAAGAGGCGATGCCAGAGAAGAAAGCTACTACAAAGCTTTAGGGTCACTAATGGAGAATTTTGCGCGATCAATAAACAGGACAAAGAAAACAGAGGTAACGATTCTGCCTAAAAAAACCGAAGCAGGAAATCCCGATTTTCGGATATGGGATGGCACACAACACATAGTTGGGTACGTTGAAGCGAAACGGCCTGAGAACGAAAACCTTGATAACATCGAAGAATCAGAGCAGCTAAGACGATATCGGAACGCTTTCGCTAATGTAATACTCACAAATTTTTTTGAGTTCAGATTGTACCGTTACAACCAGCTAATTGACAAGGTTCAGATAGGCCGACCATTCATTGCCAAGCAACTCAAACTTGTTCCGCCGGTGGAAAATAGAGATAAGTTTTTTGATTTGCTAAACAAGTTCTTCGCTTTTTCGCTACCGCGAAATTACACGCCAAAGACACTCGCCGAGGCACTTGCCGGCAGAACGCACTACCTGCAGGAGCAGGTGCTCCTGGAGCTTAGCAGAAGCAATGGCAAACTTTCAGGTTTCTTCGAAGCGTTTCAAAGGCATTTGATTGCAGGGTTGTCTAAAGAGGAATTTGCCGACATCTACGCTCAGACCATAACATATGGTCTCTTCGCTGCGAGCACACGCTGCAAAGAGGGATTTAACAGGAGAGCCGCTTTCGACAACATCCCAAAGACTATCGGCATTTTGCGAGATGTATTCAGGTTTGTTTCGCTTGAGGACACAGGTCCCGAGCTTGACTGGATAATTGACGACATCGTGGATATCTTAGGTATTGCAAACGTAAGAGGGGTTCTGCATAAGTACTTCATCGAAGGTAAAGGGCAGGACCCCATAATGCACTTCTATGAGACCTTCCTTGCTAAATATGATCCAAAAGAAAGAGAGCAGCGAGGTGTGTACTATACACCGCAAGAAGTCGTCTCGTATATTGTCCGGTCTTTGAATACCATTCTGAAGGAATACTTCGACAAAGCCGACGGCTTTGCCACGAATTCGGTAACGGTGCTCGACCCTGCTGCTGGAACGCTGACGTTTCTGGCCGAAGCCGCAAACGTTGCGGTTAACGAATTCTCAATCACTTATGGAACAGGCGGCGTAAGTGAACTGATAAAAAACCACATCTTAGGAAACTACTACGCTTTTGAATTGATGATGGCTCCTTACGCAATTGCTCATTTGAAAATGGGATTTCTACTCGAAGAATTAGGTTATATGCTCGGTGATAATGAAAGATTTAAGCTCTATTTAACAAACACAATAGAGCAAAAAGAGCTTGCCCAAAGTAACTTACCTGGTATGAGTTCGCTGTCTGAGGAGTCCCACGCAGCCGGAAAGGTGAAAAAAGAAACACCTATCCTTGTCATTCTTGGCAACCCGCCGTATTCGGGACACTCGGCCAATAAAAGTTGGGAAGTTATTAAGGGTAAGAAAGTTCCGAATTTCATTGGGCGTATTCTGAAGGATTATTATCAGGTTGATGGGCACACGCTCGGTGAAAAAAATCCCAAATGGCTTCAGGATGATTATGTAAAGTTCATTCGTTTTGCACAATGGAAAATAGACCAGGCAGGCGAAGGTGTTCTCGGATTCATCACAAACCATAGCTACCTGGACAATCCAACTTTTCGGGGAATGCGCCAGTCACTAATGAACAGCTTCAATCATATATACCTACTGGACCTGCACGGCAATAGCAAGAAAAAGGAAAAATGTCCCGACGGCTCAAAGGATGAGAATGTCTTCGATATTCAGCAAGGTGTAGCAGTTATCCTGGCGGTTAAAAAAAATGGCCTCAAGCAAAAGATTATGCACAGAGATGACTGGGGCCTCAGGCAAAATAAGTATGACTGGCTTAAAAATAATCACGTGAAAAGCACAAAATGGAATAAGCTAACACCGAAATCAGAGTTTTACTTTTTTGTGCCCAGAGACGAAAAACTATTGGCCACCTATCAAAAGCACCCGAAAATTACGGATATATTCCCTACTAATAGTGTAGGTGTTGTAACAAGCCGTGATAAATTCGTTATTGAGGCTGACAAGTCAGAGTTGAAAAAACGCATAAGAATGTTTCGCGACGAAAACATTCCCGATAGCATTATAAAACAGGCTTTTGACCTGAAAGACAAGACCAGTTGGAAGGTAAAAGATGCTCGGGAAAAAATAACGGAAGAAAAGAATTGGAAGGAGCAGATAATACCTATTCTATATAGACCCTTTGACCAGCAATGGATTTTCTATAATGACGCGGTAATAGAAAGAACTCGAAAAGATGTTATGCGACATATGATGCGAGAGAATTTGGCGCTTTGTGTTGGAAGGGCCGGTCAGGTTGTAGGTTTGGAAAAACCTTGGAATGTTGTATTCTGTACGGAATATATTGCTGACCTCAATCTCTTTTATCGGGGTGGGAACGTAAATTTACCCCTTTATCTTTATCCTGATGAGGATTTATACAATAACCATAAAAATTCGACTTATCAGCGTGAAGTTAACATCCAGCCGAAGATATTCCATGCGCTAAAAACAGCTTACGGCAAAAAATTAAAACCGGAAGCGATACTCTATTACATATACGCGGTGCTCTATTCAAACATTTATCGGCAAAGATATGCCGAATTCTTGAAAAGCGATTTTCCACGCGTTCCATTCTGCGGGGACTGCAAGTTATTCCATACAATGGCTACAGCAGGAGAAAAATTACTCGACCTGCATCTAATGAGGTCCGGCAAGTTAAACAAGCCAATTGTTAAGTTTGAGGGCAAAGGTGATAATCGTATAGAAAAAATAAAATATGATGAAAAGAAAAGGATTGTACACATAAACACTATACAGCACTTTGGGAATTTCAGCAAAGATATATGGGAATACCAAATAGGCGGTTATCAGGTTATGGACAAATGGCTCAAATACAGAAAAGGACGCCGACTTTCACTGGCCGACATTAAACATTATTGCAAAATTGCAACTGCGTTAAGAGAGACGATAAACGTTCAGAAAACGATAGATGGAATTTACATAGATCTTGAAAAACGGTGTGTTAGTATTTAAGAAATTTTGTAAACGAGTTTCGCAGTCTCGATTGTATCGTGACTTGCGGGAATTGATTATAAATTAAAGAAAGGGAAAAATTATGGCAGTAAAGTTAAGAATGACGAGGATTGGCAGGCGGCATCGGCCGTTCTTTAGAATCAATGCGGTCGAATCCCGCACGCCGCGTGACGGCAAAATACTTGAAAAGCTGGGACATTACGACCCGATTGAGAAGGACCCTGCCAAGCAGATTGTCCTCAATCGCGAGCGTACAGAGTATTGGCTCGACAAAGGAGCAATACCGTCCGATACGGTCTCGCAAATCCTGCTTCGTCATGGTATCAAACACAAATACGCCGAAGAGAAGGCCGCTCGCCGGGCAAAGGCCAGGGCCATAGCCGGCGCTAAAGGCGAGCTGTTCAACAAAGCTCAAAGAATTGCCGCCCAAAAGCAGGCCGAGGCCGCCGAGGAAGAAGCCAAAGCCGAAGCCAAGGCTGACGAAGAAAAAGCCAAAGCCGAAGCTGACGAAGAAAAAGCCAAAGCCGAGGCCAAAGCCGCCGAAGAAAAGGCCAAAGCCGAGGCAGAAGCAAAAGCCAAGGCAGAAACCGAAGCCAAGACCGAAGCCGAAGCAAAGCCTGAGACTGAAACGGCCCAGGAAAAAATCGAGGCCAAAACTGAAGCAGTAGAAGAAAAGGCCGGCCCCGAAGCAGAAGCCGAAGAAGAAACAGAAGCCAAGGCTAAAGAAGAAGCCGAAACCAAGACCGAGGCCGAAGCGAAGCCTGAAACCGAAACGGCGCAGGAAAAAACCGAATCCAAAACCGAACCCGTAGATGAAAAGGCCGGCCCCGAAGAAGCAGAAGCCGAAGAAGAAGCCGAAGCCAAGACCGAGGCCGAAGCAAAGCCTGAGACTGAAACGGCGCAGGAAAAAACCGAACCCGAAGCAAAAGAAGAATAGATCTCATATTTGGCCCCCCAATTTATTGGGGGTTGTTTAGCCGTCGCCGGTAAGCCTGCTCTGAGCGCAGTCGAAGGGGCGACGCATATTTAGCCCCCAGTTTTACTGGGGGTTTTGACCCAAAAGCCAATGCGTGTGGATATTCTTACACTTTTTCCCCAGATGTTTGAATCGTCCTTGGGCTGCTCGATACTAAAGAGGGCTCAGGAAGCGGGTCTGCTCGAAATTGCTCTCACCGACATTAGAGACTTCGCAACTGATAATTATCGAAAGGTTGATGATAAACCTTATGGCGGCGGCCCGGGTATGGTTATGATGCCAGGCCCCGTCTTCGACTGCTTCGAGCACGTCCAAAAATTGTCACTCGAAAAAGGCCGAGTCATTTTGCTGACTCCACAGGGACAAAAATTCGACCAGAAAAAAGCAGTCGAACTAAGCAGAGAAAAACGCCTCATTTTAATCGCCGGCAAATATGAAGGATTCGATGAGCGAATTCGCATCGGCCTCGATGCCGAGCAAATCTCGATAGGAGATTATGTCTTGAACGGCGGCGAGTTGGCCGCTATGGTAATCATCGACGCAGTTGTAAGATTATTACCCGGCGCCCTCGGCGATGAGGATTCAGCCCAGGACGATTCGTTCAGCGAAGGTCTTTTGGAATATCCGCAATATACAAGGCCGGAGGTCTTTCGGGGTATGAAGGTTCCTGAGATACTCTTAAGCGGCGACCACGCCAAAATCGCTGAATGGCGACGCCAACAAGCTCTCGAACGAACAAAAAAATGGCGGCCAGACTTACTAAATGAAAACAGCGAATGAGACACCGATTTCTTGGATCAAGTGGCACCGAAAAACAAGAACCTGGCATTGTAGTATAGACTTATGCAATTTGCCAAACGAAAACGGTAACGAGTTTTCAAAATCAGCATAATTTGGAAATTCTGGTCCATCATCTCATGATGCACACTTCCTTATCAACAATCCATTGGTATTCTTGGTTTGGATTTTCAGGCGCAAGCCTGTATGGAACGCCCTTTACCATCTTGGTCATTTCGTTCTCAGGAATACGAATATAGCACTCCGAGTTCCAATAGCCACGTTCGGCTTTAGCCTGGATGGTGGGATGCCCTTTTGCCGAAAGTACAAAATCCTTGTCCAGCTTTGGATAGATGACTGCCACGTCGTCGAACGGGACATTGACGTGGACAAGAATATGGCCATCATTGTTTTTACGGACAGACTCTTCCGGAATCCATTTCGGTCTTTCATCCGAGAAAAACCAATATACTTTGGTGATTGTAACTTGCTTGAGCTCTTTGACAGCAGGATTAGGCATCTCACAGTACAGGCCAAAGCGATCCAAGATTTCCGTCGTACAATAGGGATTGCTGTGTCGAAATGTCGAGTCACGTTTGCCTTTACCATATCGCAACCCCCAGCTTTCAGCAAGATTAGCCTCACTGAGGTCGTTGAACGTGTTGACGTGGGTCAGCAAACCCATCGCACCATTGCCGTAAATGTTTTGTCCCAGCTTACTGTAGTTTAGTCTGCGCCAGCGCCCGCCCACATATACTTCGTTGAAGGTATGGGCGGTAAAACCTTTACTATAAGCTTGCAGGGTCTTGCGGAGGGTATATCGCACTTCGTGGTTCGAAAGATGTTCTTCCAGCATCTGTAGCTGCTTTGGATCCGAGGCATCAACAATAGGAATTGCAAGGATCATTCGTGTAGGTATGCCGGCCGCGCGCAGACCTGTCGTCAGATAGATAGCCACCGACGTACAGGTGCCATACGATCTGTTGTAGAACATCCCTCTGCCAAAAAGCTCATGCTGAAAATGTTCATCAAGGGGCAGTTCAGTATTGCCCTTTTCACGCTTGAATGCATTCTCCAGGCTGGGAAAGATTTCTGCTTTGCCATTTGGGAAATGGACAAAGTAGGTGCCAAACATATATCGATATTTTGCTCGCGACAGAAGCCACCTGGAAACTTTCTCTGCTGCCTCCTTATCTGCCAGGTGTTTCAGTTCAATGCCGTCGTTTCGTAGTGCATTGAGTAGGGCTTCTAGCATCCTGCGGTTCCAGTTTGTCGTTATTCCTGGCTCCAGATACTCCTTCATAGAAGCCGCCGGCTTCCTCCAGTCCTTATTAGCGTCGATGCTTTTGGCGTTGGTATTGAAAGGGTAGTGAATAACTTCCAATTCGACGTAGTCTTCCTCCTCCGACAGTACCTTGGCGTCTTGGTAGTCATCATTGATTTTCTCAATATTGACCGGTCTCATTACCTTGACAACAGTTCGGATCGTGTAGGTGTATTCCCGTCTTTCGTGCCAGTCGCTATCGGGAACACTGTCGCCGTCACTGTCCTTCTTCTGAGGATCTGTGAGGTACTTGTGAATTTCTTGGTAGTCCGAGAGTCCATCGCTGTCTGAATCAAGGTCTTCAGATACTGACGCCAGGGATGAAGCCATTTGAAAACACATAGCAAGGACGATGATGGTTTTCATCGGGCGCTTTCCTTTTACTCGACGTGCAATTATTTATTGAATACTTTCTGTCTTTTGATGCGAACTTAAGGTAATATACAACTCCAGTCAACGAAAATGTGTATTTCTCAGTTGTATTTTCTTTATCTTATTGTGGTTTCTATTATTAAATTGTTAATCATGCTATCTTGTTCATCATATCAGGGTAGGCTTTAACCCACGATCTATCTTGAAGGCTGGAAAGGAACAAAATGAAAAACCTAAATCGACGCGAATTTCTAAATTTCGTAGCCGGTGGCTCTGCCGCAGCGTTGTCTTTGGCCGGCTGCGATACAGAGCTTGCCGAACGCCGTGCTGTCGCAAAAAGACAGCCGAATGTCATCTTTTTAGTGACCGATGACCATCGAGCCGACGCTATGGGCTGTGCCGGCAATCCCATTATCCGGACCCCGAATATGGATGCCCTGGCTGCAAACGGCGTGAGGTTTAAAAACGCCTTCGTTACTACATCTATATGCGCATCCAGTCGTGCCAGTATTTTTACCGGCCAATGGACACGGCGGCACGGCATCATCGACTTCAGGACGCATTTTACTCCGGAGGCACTGACACAGACTTATCCGATGCTTCTAAGCCAGGCCGGATATCGAATCGGCTTTATAGGAAAGTACGGCGTCGGAGCAAAAAAAGATTTACCAATCGACAAATACGACTATTGGAAGGGCTTCCCCGGCCAGGGCAGATACGAACATAAAGACGAAAACGGAAACTACAAACATCTCACCCGGATTATGGGTGAGCAGGCGATTGAGTTCCTGCAGGGCTGCTCAAAAGACCAGCCGTTCTGCCTGTCCGTAAGTTTCAAGGCACCCCATGTTCAGGATAGTGACCCGCGACAGTTCATTTACGACCGCGCTTACGAAAATTTATACAGCGACGTTATCATTCCGACTCCGGAGACGGCCAAGCCCCTCTATTTTGATGCCCTCCCTGAATTCCTTCGCACCTCCGAAGCCCGCAGGCGGTGGAAGATACGTTTTCCGAATCCTGAGAAGTTCCAGGAATCGGTCAAAAGCTATTACCGTCTTATCACCGGCGTCGATGTCGTTATTGGAAAAATCCGCGGCCAGTTGAAGCAGCTCAACTTTAATGACAACACAGTCATAATGCTCATCGGCGACAATGGTTTCTACCTCGGCGAGTATGGCCTGGCCGGAAAATGGTTCCCCCACGAGCTGTCTATCCGCGTCCCGCTCGTATTCTATGACCCCAGAGCAGATAGCAAACATCGTGGCCTTACCCTCGACCAGATGGCGCTCAACGTGGACATCGCCCCGACAATTCTCGAGCTGGCCAGCCTGACTGCCCCACAACAAATGCAGGGCCGAAGCCTGCTCCCACTGCTCAAAGGCCAAAAACCAACGTGGCGAACCGAATTCTTCTACGAGCATCCATTTGTGCACAAAACCATCGCCCGCACCGAGGCCCTCCGCACCCCGCGTTTCAAATACGCCCGCTATATCGATTACGATTATGAGGAACTTTACGATTTACAGAACGACCCGGCTGAAACAATCAACCTGGCCAAAGACGAAAAATATCAAAAGACCCTGATCTCCCTACGAAAACGCTGCAACGACCTTGCCAAAAAGGCCAAAGGCTAACAATAAAAACAAGGGTAGAGTGGGGTTTACCCCACCTACTATCTTAAAAGCAGGAAAGGGGAAAAATGAAACGACGCGAATTTCTATCTCTAACAGCCGGTAGCACTGCGGCAGCAATATTACATTTAGTCAGTTGTGAGGGTCAACTTGCCACACACAAGAAGCCAGCAAAAAAACAGCCGAACATCATCTTCATAATGGTCGACGACCTTGGCCCCGAGTGGTTAAGCTGCTACGGCGGTGAGGAAATGAAAACGCCCAACCTTGATAAACTGGCTGAAGGAGGGATGCGCTTTCTCAATGCCTATTCGATGCCCCAGTGCACACCCACCCGCGCTACGCTGCTGACCGGCCAGTATCCTTTCCGGCACGGCTGGTGCAATCATTGGGATGTCCCCCGCTGGGGGGCCGGCTGTCATTTTGATTGGAAGCACAATATCTCTTTTGCCCGCGTTCTCAAAAGTGTCGGCTACGTTACCGCCGCAGCTGGAAAGTGGCAGATAAATGACTTTCGTGTCCAGCCGGATGCTATGCAAAAGCACGGCTTCGATGAGCACTGCATGTGGACAGGCTATGAATCTAATAATCCGCCCAGTTCAAAACGCTACTGGGACCCTTATATCCACACCAGACAGGGCAGCAAAACCTACAAAGGAAGATTCGGCACCGATGTATTTGTGGATTTCCTGATTGACTTTATGAAGCGGCACAAAACCAAACCAATGATGTTGTACTTCCCTATGGCCCTGACGCACGGACCGCTTACTACCACACCGCTCGACCCCGATGTCGAAGACAAAATGGAGAAGCATAAAGCAATGGTTCGCTACACCGACCTTGCCGTCGGCAGACTCGTCAAGACGCTGGATGAGCTTAATATCCGCAACAATACAATCGTATTCTTCACAACCGACAACGGCACGAGCAAGGGTATTAGCGCGAGGATGAACGGACGCAGCGTCAGAGGCGGCAAAGCTTCCCTCGGCGAACCCGGTGTCAGAGAGCCGTTCATCGTCAACTGTCCCGGGCTCGTCCCCGCGGGCGTCGTTACCGATGCCCTGACCGACTTTACTGATATGATGCCGACCTTCGCCGAATTAGCATCAGCCAGACCGCCGAAAGACGTCGTCCTCGACGGCCATTCAATCGCGAAGGTTATCCTGGGCAAAGAAAACGATTCCCCTCGCCAGTGGATTATGGCTATGGGCTTTGGCGCTGCAAAGCTTACTGCTGATGGCGTTACACCCAAAATGAAATTTACCGACCGCGTTGTGCGTAACAAGCAGTACAAGCTCTGGGTGCTGAACGGCAAAAGCGCCAAGTTATTCGACCTGCTCGCCGACCCGGCCGAAACGAATAACCTCATCGACAGCAAGGACCCAAAGGTCCTCGCCGCACGCAGAAAACTTGAGGCCGTCGTGCGTTCCTTCCCCGCCGAGGATGCTAAGCCGAAATATGACCCGACACCCCCTCAGCCCTGGGACAAGAAACCGGACTAATACCACATAACAGAAAGGAAAATAACTAATGGAACAATTGAACCGACGTCAATTTCTTAGTTTAGCAGCTGGCGGCACTGCCGCAGCGGCGATGTCTTTGGCCGGCTGCCGGAGCGTATCTGTTGGAGGCAAAAATCCAATAAAACGCCCGAACGTCATTTTCATTATGGCCGACGATTTGGGCTACGGCGACCTCGGCTGTTACGGCCAGAAGAAAATTAAAACGCCAAACATCGACCAGCTTGCCGACGAGGGCACACGCTTCACACAATGCTACGCCGGTTATACAGTTTGCGCGCCGTCACGTAGCGTCCTGATGACCGGTCAGCACACAGGCCACACGCGTGTCCGCGGTAATTTCGCCAAGGTAGGTGGTGTCTCCGTTCTGGATAATGGCTCACCACAAAAGCGCGTCCCGCTCGAACCCGAAGACGTTACCGTTGCCGAAGTGCTAAAGCAGGCCGGCTATGTCACCGGCATTACCGGCAAATGGGGCCTTGGCGAACCGGACACATCCGGTGTGCCAAACCGGCAGGGCTTCGATGAATGGTTCGGGTATCTCAACCAAAGGCGTGCACACACCTACTATCCGCCGTACCTCTGGCACAACGAAAAAAAACAAATCCTCGAAGGAAATGCCGACGGCCGGAAAGAACAATATGCCCACGACATGTTCACTGATTTTGCCCTAAGTTTCATTCGCCGCCACAACGACGAGCCGTTCTTCCTGTACCTGCCATATACCATCCCGCACGCAAAATACGAAATCCCGAGCACAGAACCCTACACCGACAAGCCCTGGCCGGATGATGCAAAAGTGCACGCGGCAATGATTACACGAATGGACGCCGATATAGGCCGCATTATGTCATTGCTGAAGGACATGGCAATTGATGCTCAGACACTTGTGTTCTTTTGTTCGGACAATGGGGCAGCCAATCGCTGGGAAGGGATTTTCGACAGCTCCGGCCCATTGCGGGGAAAAAAGGGCGATATATATGAGGGCGGCATCCGCACACCTATGATTGCCCGCTGGCCGGGCAAAGTGCCCGCAGCCAAGACCAGCAACGCCGTCTGGTACTTTGCCGACGTCCTGCCGACACTGGCTGAGCTGGCCGGCACCGAGCCTCCACCAGACATCGATGGCGTAAGCGTTCTGCCCGCGCTGCTCGGCAGACCACAGAACACATCTGACCGTTTTCTGTACTGGGAATTCATCGGGCGCAATCTCCAGCAGGTTGTGCGCTGGCGAAACTATAAGGCCGTCCGCCCGGCGCCGAACAAGCCGCTGGAGCTTTACGATTTGAATAAGGATATCGCCGAAGAGTACAACATCGCCGCCGAGCATCCCGATGTGGTCGCCAGAGTTGAGGCTTATCTGAAGACCGCCCGCACCGACTCACCAAATTGGCCCGTTTAATCACGCCGGAAGAAAAAATTGTCGTGTGGATGACTGACGCTTTCAACTTTACCGAAATTTGGTGCCGGAACGCCCAAAAACAGCAATTTTCAAAAAAGTGCTTGTTTTTAGGCCGAAGATGGATATATTAAAGACAATTGAATAAGTTTATATGTGTTCTTGTGCACTTTTGCACTTGTGCTCTTGTGCACTTTTGCACTTGTGTTCTTGTGCACTTTTGCACTTGTGCTCTTGTGCACTTTTTATCAGGAGATAATTCAGTGAAAACAGAAATATTGGATGCGGTTGAAAGCAAAAGTTTGAAGAAAGACATACCGCACTTTGAAATAGGCGATATTGTAGATGTCCACTGCCGCATCAAAGAAGGCGACAAAGAGCGCACGCAGGTATTTACCGGCACCGTAATCGCCCGCAAGGGCCGCGGCATTAACAAAACCTTCACAGTCCGGCGGATTGTTAATAATGAGGGCGTCGAACGAATCTTTCCGCTTCATTCGCCCAACGTTCTCGATGTCAGGGCTATTCGAAGCGGCAAAACAAGGCGGGCAAAACTATATTACCTCCGCAAGCGAACCGGCAAAGCCGTCAGGCTCGCCCAGCGACACAGTACCCACACCGTCTCAAAATAATAATCGTTTAGCCCCCAGGCCTGTCTTGGGGGTCGTTTAGCCGGCGCCGGTAAGCCTGCCCTGAATTAGCCGCAGCCTTGAGCGAAGCCGAAGGGGCGGTCGAAGGGGAGACGCAATATTGTGTATTCTGTAGTTTTGCCGCAAGTTTTACTTAACCCCTAATTTATACAAACAACGATATGCTGCTGAACAAACGCAAGCTGTTGGCCGACCCGGAGCTGCTTGGCCGATGGGGCGAAAAACGCTGCCAGAGGTTCCTCAAACGAAAAGGCCTCAAAACCCTCACGCGAAACTTCTCCTGCAATGCCGGCGAAATCGACCTGATTATGGTCGCTCCCGACAGGACAATTGTCTTTGTTGAGGTCAGAACAAGGGCCAACGAAACTTTTGGCTCTGTCGAATCGTCTATCACATTCGCCAAGAAAGCCAGATTGCTCAGGACCGCCCGTTATTTTCTTGCAACGCACGATATTGATGACAGGCCTTTTCGTTTTGATGTTGTTACAATAGTCCTGGCGCCAAAAGGCACCCCACAGATAAGATATTACAAAAACGCTTTTGTACCGTAAAAACAATGGAACTCATTGATACGCATTGTCATTTAACTTTTGAACAATTGGCCGAGGATGTCGATGCCGTTGTGGCTCGCAGTAAAGCCGCAGGTGTTGTCGGTTGGCTCACCGTCGGCACAGACCCGCAGCAGAACCGCAAAGCCATTGAGCTTGCCGACCGATTCGAAAATATGTATGCCGCTGTCGGAATCCATCCGCACGATGCAAAAAATGTAATCGCTGATATACTGACTGAATTGAAAGAGCTTGCGCAAAACGAAAAGGTCGTTGCCATCGGCGAGACGGGTCTGGATTTTCATTACAATTTTTCAAATCAATCTGACCAAAAGCGCGCTTTCGCTGCACATTTGAAAATCGCCAAAGAACTGAATCTACCGGTAATCATCCATTGTAGAGAGGCCTTCGATGAGACAATGGAGATTTTAGACAGATTCGGCCAAGGCCTTAAAGGCGTGGTCTTTCATTGTTTCAGCGGCTCAGCCCAGCAGGCAAAAATTGTTCTCGATTATGGTTTTTATATTTCGTTTACCGGCGTAGTTACTTTCAAAAATGCCGACATTACCCGCCAGGCCGCCAAAATTGTACCGGCAGATAGATTGATGCTCGAGACTGATTGTCCCTATATGTCACCGGAGCCGATGCGAAAGCAGAAGATAAACGAGCCGGCCCTTATGCTCCACACCGCTGAATATTTAGCCGAATTAAAAGGGATGGATTTAGCCGATTTCGCCGATGCCGTAACCGCCACCAGCAGGGCCTTCTTTGGCTTGCCGTAGGGTATGCTGTACTACTCTGTGAAGTAGCCTTCGCTACGTAGCACAAGTGCATACCATTTCTGACTATTGCTTGTCGCCGTGAGTCCCGCACCAATTAGGCGTGAGCCTAAGTTCAATTGGTGCGGGACACGGCAACGTCGTTTAGTCAATCTTGGAAATCAAGATAGTATCCATCCACGCAGCGTCCTCCCTGTATCCGACCTCCAGTGTATACGTCCCGGGATCCATCGTGAAGAGCACGGTATCGCCATCATCTTCGGCGCTGAAGACATCTTCCCAGTACCAGACCTCTGAGTCCGGAGGGTCACTCCATCTTACCCAGCCGCTACTGTGGTTGGTCGTCTGGGTGGTAGCGCCCGGGATGCGGAACCAGAAGGAGTCGCCGTCAGGGATAATTATGCGACAACTGATCTTGTAGGTTCCACCCGCTACCGTAAAAGTGTAACTCGCAGTACCGTCAGGAAATGGCGGATTACTACTGCTGTCACCGACATCGTCAGTTGTGCCGATATACTTACCACCGGAGGCACCGGCCAATTCCGTATAGACCTGGAAGGGTGCGGTTATCGTATCAGCCGCCTCTGCTTCGAGCCATATTTCTTCCGAAGAAACAACAACCTCAGGAGGGGCCGACCTATACAACCGAATGTCATCAAAATAGACCACACCTGAACCGCCGGGCCTCAGATTCGACTCGTCTCCAAAGCCAATACTAAGCTTCGTTACATTCCGCAGGTTCACGCCAAACGATGCCAGGTCGATACTCCACTGAGTCCACCGTGGTCGCGTTATGTCAAACACATCACCGTCATATAGCACCTTGACGCCGTTAACCTTCACATACATCTGCTCAACAGTATTACTTAAATCACCAAGGAACATTATTGACAATACTGTAACACCCTGCCTGGTCCAATCTTGTGGTGGGCTTAGCGTCAGCTCTGCTTCGGAATATTTCAAGTTGTTGTCGTAGAGATATGGCATCGACTGAGAGCCGCCGTGAACAATATTTGTCTCGGCAAAAGGAGGGTCGGCATAACCTGCCATAGAACCGTTTGTCTCAACACCATATCCATCTATCCACGTATCAAATATCCTGTCAGGTTCGTAATCGTTGTAGTCCTCAAAATCGTCCACGACAAGGAAATCACCTGTCGTAAAGCTCCAGACGCTGCCTATCCACGGGCTGTCGGGATTGACGTCATTGACTTCGTCGACACGCCAGTAGTAAGTTGCCTCCCAGGGAAGGTCTCCAGGAACAAAACTCTCAGAGCCAGGTGCCCTGCTGCCTTTGTATTCGGGCGAAGCTGTGGTTGCGTTTTTCACCACATCTTCGTCAGTGCCGAAGTATACATCGTGCGAAGCGGTAAAATCCCCGGGCTTCCACTTAAGAACAGGTGCCATACTCACATTTGTAGCTCCATTAAGCGGGTTCGGGCTGCCGGCCTTTACAGGCGGTGACAGTGCTGCCTGTGGGATGAGCTGCTTCGTGGTCGATGGACTCGACCAGCGCAGCTCTGCCACTGCACCGCCGGTGTTTTCATAGTATTCCATTACAATGCTGTATGCATTCCCGGCGATAAGGTCAATTGTTCCGCTGTTCTCGGTGGCACTATGGTCGGTCCAGTTGTCAACGAGCTGTTGACCATCCACCCACAAACGCACACCGTCGTCGCTGTTGGTGTAAAAAGTGTAGGTCTCAGTAAATGCCACCTCGACATCCCCTGTCCATCTGACCGAGAAGTTATCATCACCGACCGATGCATCCGGTGAGCCCGGATCACCCCAGTTGAAGTCGATTCGAGGGTCTGTTCGGTTCAGCACGAGATTCTCGAAATTCATACCTCTGTAGTAGTCTGCTCGCACACCACCGCCGGCCTTTGCGGTCTTAAAGCTCCAGACATCGCCTTTGTACGTGACAAGGCCGTCGAACTCATCGACCCGCCAGTAGTAAACCTTGTCGTATTCAAGTGGGTCGGGAGTATAGCTTGTAGTGCCCTGAGGAATACCCACAACGCCGCTGTTCACATCATCAAAATTATCACCGAAATAAACATAGTGCAGCTTTGTACCGAAACCTGCTGTCCAGCCAAACCTCGCATCCAGGTCTATGAATGGGGCCCTATCAGCCGGGTCAGGGTCGTATGCAATCTTGGGGGGAATCGTAAAATTCCAGACATAGCCTTTGTGTATTGTAGTACCGTCAGCCTCAATTTCATCGACACGCCAGTAGTAGGTCGTACCTGGAACAAGACCGTCCGGATAAGGCATGCCCGGAAAGCCGACAATAAAAATCGTCGAGGGCTGGTTGCCCCGGAAAGCATCGCCGGTGCCGTCGTTCACATCGTCAAAATTGTCGCTGAAGTACACATCGTGCGAGACCGCAGTCGCTCCCGCTGACCAGATAAGACTCGCCCATATATCCGAATATTGCTCACCTTCAGCCGGCGTGGGGTTATAAGCATTCAAGATGGGACCACGGTAGCTTTCCTCAGAGCCAGTACCCGTTGGTGTATAATTGGGGTTCGTGGTCAGGACGATCTTATCGATAACTGAGCCGTCCTCACGCATCCAGATGTTCAAGGTGTGAAGCCCCGTACTGGTCACCTCAAAAGTTGAATCCTCGGGGTCCATAGTGCTATTGGACCAGGTATAGTTACCGTTAATGCCGCTCAATCGGTCACAGGTCTCTATTGCCTCTCCATCCAAACCTGCATGCATAGAGTCTGCATTACCGTCCATACCATAGGCGAGAATCCAAACATAGTGTGTCCCGGTCTTTACAAAATTGACCTCAAAGTCCAACCTCGGACTGCGCTCTACGTAATTGGTATCGAAGCTACCCCCACCTGCAAGCACCGTGGTCTGTGACTGCATAGCAGCGCCACCGCTGAATCCTTCTGGCGGTTCGAATCCGTCAGCCGATATTGTGATGAGGTCCCAGGTATGGGGGTCATTGCCCGGAACATTTTCATCGAAGTTCTCGGCCTCTACCGAAACAATGCCGTCCGGACCGGGGTCCTGATGGAGCGGGTCTGCACTCGCCACACCCCCGGTCAGGCCCAGCACCAGAACAAAAAAAACCAAATAAATCAATTTTTTACACATAATAGCCCTCCTTCAAAAAGGGTTAAAAATAAGTATTTATGCTTTGACCACACATAAAAACATCCTCAACATCATTATGAGTCCGCCTGACCACCCAAGGCGGACTCGCAATCTTAGAGCGTGTGTGAAAAGCCCGTTTCGTCATTCCGAGCGGAAATAGCCTTTAGCCCTGAGCGAAGCCGAATGGGCTCGGGGTGACAACAAAAGGATTCCAAACTTTTCACACACCCTCTTAGACTTTTAGAGCCTCGTATCAACCACGCCACCATATCTTGCTTCGCAAGAAGCAATGGGGGCCATCTAAATTCCAGCTTCTGGTGCCGGCCGATACAGCCGAATATCATCAAATAAGACCAAACCTGAACCGCCGGCC
>CAYQKF010000070.1:0-26018 GCA_964417935.1 uncultured Pirellulales bacterium | reverse complement strand
GGTTAGGCATATATTATTTAAGAAAATCTGTTTTTTTGATTTTCTTAAATAATCAGCTAACTACTTACTACACAATAACTTACTGTTTGAAAAGAAAAAACAAAAAACGTTTTTTTTCTTTTCAAAGTATGCCTAACCTCAATTTTGCAGGAGCCTTTGAGTTATCTACAACCTCACAAAACACACGTAGATAACAATATTTCACTTACCAGTTCCTTGTTTTTGGATTCAGGATTCCTTCAATTACATCCCTTGGCACAGGCAGTTCATCAATGTTGCTTTTCAGCCAGTTGCGAAAGTCATTTTGAATCTCTGGCGTCCATCTGCTGTCGATTTGTCCGGGTGTATATTTGCCTTCCTTCAGGCGTAGGTGCCCGAACATATCCCGCAGTGTCATAGCCTCAGATTGCGTGACAACCCTTTCAGCCAGATGGGCGGGGATGAAGACTATGCCTTCGCGCTTGGCAAGCACAACGTCACCGGGGCACGCTACAGCTCTGCCGATACGGATTGGGACATTGATAGCGGTCATCATCACTTCGCGAAGGTAGCTTGGGTCGGCACCCTTATACCATGCGTTGAATCCTTCTATCGCTTCAATACCTTCCAGGTCACGGACACCGCCATCGAAGATGACGCCGTTGCCGGAGTTGGCGTAGATGGCGTTACCAAGGTTATCACCGATAAGGGTGCCATCGACTACTTTTCCAAAACAATCTGCAACATATACGTCTCCCTTCTGCAGCATGTCAATCGGCCATGAGTTGGAACTGCCGATCCGGCCTTCAGCACGTCCCTGACGCATAATCGCTCGATTATAGTCGGGGTGGGAGGGCATGTATTGAGCGGTCAGCACGCGGCCGACAATCGCCTCATCAGGTTCCATAATTACCCAGCCGGCGGCATTCTCGTAACAGTTACGGTAGCCGGCACCCCTGACAATACTCCAGGCCATTGTAACAGAGACATTTTTCATTCTCTCCAGAATGTCATCCGCGACATATGGCCGACCGTCTTCCATCCGCTTGCCGGTCCAGTTCGGCGTGCAGCGCAATACTGATTCCCGGCCGGATACTACAGGCGGTTCGACGCCCTGGTCCTCCGCCTGTATGCGGATATTACGCCAACGCACCTGGTAGCCGGTGGCGTCTTTTCCTACACCGTGGACCTGCAGACCAATGATGCCGCGGCTTGTCATACCGTCCCTCAAATCGACACAGGGGACGTCATTAATCCATGTCCTGATTCTGTCGCCTTTGCACTCGATGCGGAACTTGTTCCATTGACCGTCTTTGAACGCTTTGCTGGCAGCCGGGTCGGACGTTGTGCTCGCGAGCATGAAAGCCCGACGAGCCTCGTCATAAATGCTCCCGGAGGAACCTGCCTTCTCAGTGGCAACTTCCACCTGATAACCATAGACACGATCCGGCGGTACTGTCCGCCTCCGAGGCTTGCCGTCACGCCCACCAAATACGAACACCTTCTCCTCTTTGGCTATCTTGCTGCGTATTTGCACGCCTGAGTTCAGCCTGGGATCCAGATGAACCTCGAACTCTAATATGAAATCACCATATTCCCGGTCGGTGCAGAGAAATGTGTTGGGACTGCCCTTGATTGTAGTGCCGACAATGGCACCGTCCTCAATATGGTATTTGGCAAAACCGCTATGGACAGACCATTCGTTTAGGGTCTTGCCATCGAATAGAGATACCCATTCGTCCCTCTGTCGCTCCCTGGCGAAGCAGAAGCTACCAAAGACAACCAGCAAAGCAATCAACCCCGTTAGAAATCTTCCACTTTCTCTATAAGGGATGTTATTTTCTAACGGGGTCAAGCAGTGAATCCTACTGTGGCTCATAAGATACTCCTTTCATTAATTAATTGTACGTTTTCAGCAAAAGTGTGACAAAATAACCTTTGATTTAGGAAACGATTTCAACTCCTGTTTCAATGATTTTACTATTATATTTTTTCCTTTTCAAGAATTATTTTTCTTTTCAGCTCAGGCTCCTTTAGCAACACCGGAACAAATAGTGTAGATGCAGGCTCTGACGTTTTTGGACGAAGGTTATCTCCACGTGCTGATTTTGTATCTCAAAGAGGCAGCCACACGGGGCCGTCCCTGCCGATGTCTGTCGTTCCGCGATACATTAGCGTCGCTGTTCAGTACGTTTTGCCTTTGCACGGTTAAACTGTCTGCGGATGAACTCGACGGGAGTAGTCGGCACGGCGTTTTCTCCATGTCGAACAGCCTTACCGCTCTTAGCATCCTGGTATTGCACGATGCATTCAATGCCCAGCTTGTCGAGTCGCCCTTTTAGCGCGATGCCAAACCTTGGGTGGTGAACGATTAGGCCCAGCGGTGTCTCCCTGGTCACTTCTTTGTTGGGGTAGCTATACATGAGCAGCGCGGGCGGGTCGTCTTCGGAGACGTAGGTAATAGGTGCGGCCCGCCTGTACAATTCGTATGCGCGCGGACTGTTGATTTCATCCACCTTGATACCGTAAAACGGGAGGAAGAAAGGATGGCGTTCGAAGTTGGGGCGTGGAATGCCGACTTTCTCGGCAAAACGCGGGTCATAGGATGACTGCCCGTTGCGGACCGCGATGCAAGTCAAACGCGTCGACTGCCGTGCTATGGGATCGTCGCTGTTGGGGTCAGCCAAGTTGTCGTGAAACGCCAGCCACATTGACGTACCGGCTCCGGCAGAACCACCCGTCGAGGCAACCAGTTGCGGATCGATGTTCCACTTCTCGGCGTTGTGACGAAGGAATTGCAGAGCCCGGGCACAATCCAGATATGCCGCCGGCGCCGGAGCGGTGTCGGTCAACCGATAGTTAATGGCTGCAATGGTGAAGCCTGCATTGAGGTAGGACCTGGCCTCGCTGGCATTGAGACTCTTTTTGTCACCGCCGCGAAACCCACCGCCGTGAATGTAAAGTACCAGTGGGGTGAGGTCCGTGGACTCCGCGAGATATAGATCCAGCACGTTTCGCTTGTGAGGCCCGTAGCGCACGTTCGCATGGGTCGGAGTTAGTGAAGCTGCATGTTTTCCCTGCCGGTTGCGATTAGTAAGCTTGCGCTGCTCCTCACGCATAACGAACCCGTTCCCGTCTGCACCCATATTGTCAAAGCGGCTCTGCGTCAGTTCGGGAACTTCATCACCCGCCAGCCGCCAGCCTCTGCTCCGGTCACATTGATTGAACGCATTGACTTTCTTTGTTTGCGTAGATGCCGATAAGGTCGGTATGGCGACCATGCAAATGAAAGCTAACAATCGGGCTTGCTTGCTTATCGTGGACATCTCCTTCTTACCTCCTTTACTTGTTTCCTGATTCATATTAGCCGGCGTCGTTTGCGAGCGCATCAACCGAGCGTGTGGCTGCCATCTTGTGTTACCTGACACGGAATACCGTGTCGCGTAGTTCGCACAACACGCTACATTTTAGCACCAGCGACGGTCAGGGTCAAACATATTCGATCGGTTGTTTGGCTTAATTCTGCGAGAAGCCCACGGACCATCGTACTCGCGATCTCGTGAATCGAAACAATACGCCAGCCTGTGCGAGGCTACCGGCTGAGCAACCACTCCACGGCGGCCTTTGCAACATCCCGAGATTCGCCTGAGAACGTCGTCAAGTTTTCAAGCCCGCCGGCGGCAATGAAGGCGGTGTTAATAATCGGGGGGGCTTCTTTGCCTTCTCCCGCGAGCCACAGTCGCGTGGGTGCCGAGAGCGCCAGTAGTCCAGGCAGGTCGTCATACTTGGCCGCGCCCGGCATGAAATTTACATCGTAAACATCCTTCAAATCAGCGAAGCGAAATCCCTCCGTGTTAATCGCCGCGCGAGTGACAGTCCCTTGTGCCTGTGCGACTGCGGCTGCCACAAGCGGCCCGGCACCGTTCGGGCCAACCACGTCGATCTCATGCGGTTTCACATCGTCGCTATTCACCAGCGCGATCACTGCCAGGATGTCGTGCACACGGCGAGCGAACAATGGTAGGTTGTAACAATACGTCCAGCCCGCAAATGCATCTTCACCGGTCAGCCAACGCTGCCGTTTGCCCGGTCGTCCTTCTGCCAAGAATTCGCCCTGGTATAGCAAGTCAACGCCAATCACGGTGAGGCCGGAATTAAGCAGGCTTCGAATCGGCGCCTTTAGCGAGCCGTCGTTCGTATAAAGTCCGGATTTCCCCTGTTCGTCGATCCAAATCACGGTCCGCTGCAGGGCCTGGTTCGGCGCAAGGAGAACCATTGGCAATTCCACCTGGTGATTCTCAATAGAACGATAATGCAGGAGTCCAGTTGTTTCTCGATACCTGCCTCGGTCTGCTGATTGCGTTGGTTCGAAACCGAGCTCCGGGTCATTCGGCAGATTTCGCAGCAAGATGTCCCACGCCCCGCCGACAACCTTACGATAACGCTCGAGAGACTTACCATCTCGTGGAGCTAAAGCAGTGATTTGCCTCTCGGCGTCATCGGTCAGCCATTCGAGAAGCTTGTGCTCAAAGTCGGGGCCAGCCTCGGGTCGAGGATGTTGATCGTCCCACACCGACAGTTCCTCGCGCTGAAGCCGCTTGTACGGGCGTTCAAGAATCGGTTCCTCAAATCCGAGGTCGAGATGCCGATTGAGCCAGTGATACATAACCGCTCGGCTGACATAGTTATAGTTGTGTGGAAACTGCAAGAGGGCGACGTGCGAAACGTTTTGTGCTGCTCCGAGTACTCTATAATGCTGCTTCAACTCAGGAAATCCTTGTTCCGGCATGGTCTGTGTATCATCATCGGCCGAGATCAAGAGCAGCGGCTTGGGTGCGTGCAGCGCAGTGAATTCGAGGTTGTACGTACCAATGCGAAGTCCACTTATGTTCTCACATGTGCATCCGCCCTGCCGAGTGGTAGAGACAATCACCACCGGCACGGAGACGAGCGGCCGGTCGTCCACTGCACACAGCATAAACGTCTGGGTTCCTCCTCCGCTGCCGCCGGTCACCGCGATACGTTTCGGATCGACGTCCGGCAGACTGACCAGAAAATCGAGGGCGCGAATGGAATTGTATGTATGCAGTCCCATCGGGTTTTGCAGGCGCAGCTCGGCCGAGGCGCTATAAAGACCGCGGGCAGACGGTTCTTTGAACTTCACCCGCAGATGAGAAAACCGATGAGCAATATTTAGTGGTATCTGCATATTGTCGCCGTAGCCTATCATGTCGTAGTGAAATACTACACAGCCCATGCGTGCGAGCTGCACACAACGCGACTGCATGAAACTGCGTCCGCCTTCTTCGAAGCGCTCGGCGCCTTGAACAATCTGCTGACGAACCGCATTACGTCCTACGTCCTGAAAACGTCCGCCTGGAAAATGCCCGTGAGGACTCAACACTCCCGGTCGTCTTCCCGTTCTATTTTTGGGGCGATAGAGATTGCCAGTAACGTAGAAGCCGGGGATGCTTTCGAAATAGACTTTTTCGACGGTGTAATCACCCTGGTCGATTGTGCCATGAATGACCGGATTCAGCGGTGACTTGGTCGGCATCGGCCATAGACCCAGTGTTACGCGCAATATCCGCCGAGTATGCTCGACACGCTGCTTCCACTCTTCCGGCGACTTAGCCGGGACAAACGAAAAGTCACCCCGTTCGCCCTTCAAAGGGCTTAGGCGCGTGTCAGCCGGGATACCGCCCTGTGGCAGAACACGCGGCGTCTTAGCCGTTGCACAAGGCTCTATCGGTTTAAGACATAGTGAAACAATGATGAAGGCGACGATCCACCCAGCCGTACCAAAGCCACGGCTCGGCAGGCAAGGCCGCCAGGCAAACCTACTTAGCACGGTTGGAACTGTAGGAACGTACACTGTTACCTCTAACGATCAGGACGTGTGGTGAGAGTCTTGTTTCCACATCATAGGAATCTCCTTTTACATCACTTCAACAACCAAGAAAACGATTTGGTCCGTTCCGCTTCGGCGGATTAGCCCGCGGTACGACAATGCAGTCCGGGTACTCCGTGTCCGAAATGCCGGGGTGCGCAGTGAGAGACCATACACTCTGCACTCCACCGCAAGATTTCTGACCGTAATAATACATGACAAGAACACGAAACTCAACAGAACATATACTCGGCCGACAAAATTGATTCCTTCTGTCGAAGCTGCCATAAAGCTCATGATGTCTCGTCCAAGAAAATCATCGCTCGCTGGGCGAAGCGGAACCCGGACAAGACCGGTCCCTCTTGTCGAGGCTGCAGCCGGAAAGCTTGACTTTTCAAGACAGATTCGTTACTTTGTTGGAAATGAGGCCCAGTAGCGTAACTGAGTAGGGATAAATGGGAAATCTCAGTAGAAAGCAAATTGTCGGTAGTCCACACTTTTGGGAGGACTGGTCATGATAGCAGGAACCCGCAAGGCAGATCCGGTTTGCAGAATAACATTCACGGTTTTGGTGCTGCTGTTGTTCACGGCCAGCATCACTTCGTATGCCGCAGCCATTCCGAAGGAAGAGCAATATCGGGCGATTCCGGGTATTCAAGCCTTTCGAAACATCGAGTATGTTACGGATGGTCACGAAAGGCAAAAGCTTGATATCTATCTGCCGGAAGATATTGGTCGGAATAAAGCCCTTCCGGTGATTGTTTGGGTGCACGGCGGGGCGTGGACCGGGGGCAGCAAGGACTGGTGCCCTGCTCTTCGCCTGGCAAAAAGCGGCTATGTCGTTGCCGGCATCAACTATCGGCTAAGTCAACACGCGCCGTTCCCGGCGCAGATACATGATTGCAAGGCGACGATCCGCTGGCTGCGCGCCAATGCAAAGAAATATCACATCGATCCGAAACGTGTCGGTGTATGGGGAGCTTCGGCGGGTGGACATCTGGTTGCACTTCTCGGGACAACAGCCGGCAATGAAGAGCTGGAAGGAACTGTCGGCGGCAACCTTAAGCAGTCCAGCAGAGTCCAGGCTGTGTGTAACTTCTTCGGGCCGACGGATATGTTTGCCTATTACAAAGACAAGGACAATCGCCACTACGATTTTACGACGACCGTAATCGATAGGCTCCTGGGCGGACCGATCGTCGAAAAGACGGAACTGGCTAAATCGGCCGACCCCGTCAATCACGTTACTGCCGACGACAGTCCTTTCCTGATTATGCACGGCGACAAAGATGACCTCGTGCCCATGAAGCAGAGTGAGATTCTTGATGAGGCATTGAAAAAGGCCGGTGTTGAAACAAAGCTCCATATCGTCAAGGGAGCAGGTCATGGCTTCAGTGGCCCCGAAATCAACAAGATGATCGACGAATTTTTTGGCAAGCACCTCAAGGCTGCCACAGCCGGCGAGAAGCAAACCGATAGGGCCCGCTACCGAATATTCGACGGCAAGAAGAAAACAATCATAGTTAACGGCTACTCGACATCATTCCACTGGCCGAAGGTGCTCCAGAAAAAGCTGGACCTATACCACGGCGGCAGAAGAATTATTGAAGTAAAAAGCGCGACCAGGGGAGGGACGCCCATTGCCGGGTGGATAGACGTTGAGACCGGCGAACCTCGCAAGGCCTGGCTGGAGAGACTGCGACCGATGATTGAGGAAGCATCCGACAAGGGTGAGGTGATTGTACTTTGTCAACAGTCGCTGCAGTGGGCGTTCGGTGAGCGCAGGGTTGGAATAGACGGACCCGATGATAAGCAGCGCATTAAGCAGGGTGCGGATGTGCTGGAGAAATATGTTCGTCTGCTCAGAGAAGATGGGGCTGATGCGGTTTTTGTTGCAATGCATATCTATAAAAAGCCGATGGAGCCGCAGATCGGCAACGAGCGGCTTGCGCTGCATGCGTTGATGGATCGGGAGGTTGGTAGTGTGTATCCTGGGCCGGATGTTTGGACACCGACCAAGAAGATGTATCCGCAGGCCTTTGCGAAAGACAAACTCCATCCGAATGAGACCGGGGCTGAGATCATGGCACAGCAGTGGTTCGAAGCCCTGCTCAAACACGACGACAAGAGAATTCCACCTCGCAGCAGAGAGTAGCTTACCGGACTGTTGGCCGAGCACGGCATAGAACCCCAGGGCAGGCGGACCTATCGCAATGTGGAATATGTGCCGGGCGGACATGAACGACAGAAGCTGCATATTTACTTGCCCGAGCAGGCGGGCGTGGATGTAAAGTTCCACACGGTCAAAGGCGGCGGCCACGTCTTCAGAGACGCCCAAGCAGACCGTATGGTCAAGGAGCTCTTCGACAAGCACTTGAAGAAATAACTCGAGCCTTTTGTCTCAGAGGTCTTGTCTTGGCACAAAGTTCAAATGGAAAATTTTTCTTTGACTTTGTGAGTAGAGTAAGAGAAAATTTATCAGAACGTATTTTTCTTATGGAATTAGAATTGGATTTTGCCATGACTAATATCCTTATCTATATCTATAACTATAAAATTAACCAGTACTGTTTGGTCGTAGTCAAGGTTGTAGCAGAAAAAATAATGGAGACGCATTTGGCGTTATAAGGCTTGTGTTTGTAGTATTTTAGGCGGCGTAGCTCAGTTGGTTAGAGCATGGGATTCATAAGCCCAGGGTCGTTGGTTCGAGTCCAACCGCCGCTATTCCCCGGTTTGTAACTTGTTACAAACCGGGGAAACTCGAAGCACGAAATCCGAAATACGAAACAAATTCAAATGAGTAAAATTAAAAATCATAAACGAGGGATTTTGAACATTTAAAATTTGAATCCTTCGGCGTTGCTCAGGACAGGTTTTGGTATTGTTTCGGATTTCGAAACTTGTCCTCGTGAAAACGGGGATTAAAATTTAGGATTTGAATATTTTGCCCCCATCGTCTAGTGGCTTAGGATATCAGGTTCTCATCCTGGAGACAGGGGTTCGACTCCCCTTGGGGGTATTTCTTATTGACTATTTTCTATCGACTATTTTCTATTTTTCCCTTGCAGACAATCAAAGCTAATGTGGTACCGGTATCCGGGCGATTAAACCCAAATGAGCGATGGGCCAAAAAATTCTGTATTAGGTAAGGATGTGGACGAGCGTTTTATGCGGGTGGCTATTGAAGCTGCCAGGATTGCCGAGGAAAACGGCGATGTGCCCATAGGGGCGGCCATCGTTTATAAAAACCAGATAATCGGCAAAGCATATAATCAGCGGGAGCAACTCAAAGACCCAACCGCCCACGCAGAAATAATCGCCTTGACGCAGGCGGCGGCATTTCTTGAAAGCTGGCGATTGAACGGCAGCACGATATATGTAACTTTAGAGCCTTGCCCTATGTGTGCTGGGGCTCTGGTTTTAAGCAGAATGGATAGATTAGTCTATGGATGTGAAGATCCAAAGACAGGTGCGTGCAAAAGTCTGTACAACATCGTGCAGGATGAAAGACTCAATCACCGACTCGAAGTTACAAGCGGCGTTCTCGAAGAGCAATGCCGAGAGCAGCTGCAGGGATTCTTTGCTCGGCGACGTCAAAAGAACAAGAACAACAATAAATATAGATTCTGACTGTATAGAGCCACGAGCAAACCAAAGGCCAATCCCGCAAGGCGTTCTATTCGCTGAGCTTGACGGCTGTGCCGTAAACTAAAAGCTCGGCGGCACTGCCCACAACACTCGTAGTCATATAGCGAGCATTGATTATTGCATCGGCGCCCATCTGTGCAGCCTGGGCCATCATCCTGTTGGTAGCTGTTGTGCGAGCCTTTCCCATCATCTCTGTATATTCGGTCAATTCGCCGCCAAGGATTAACCTGACTATTGCGGACAAATCTTTGCCCAGCCAGATAGCAAATACCGTATGGCCCTGGACGAGACCGAGAATCTCACTTGTCTGACGGCCGGGTACTGCATCGGAATTCAACAGCAAAACCTTGCTATCAGAGTCAGCAGGCAGTGGTGTCTCTGCCGACGTCCCGGCTGTCCTTTGTTCGAGGGCCAACGTCACCAGGACCACAAGGATACCACCCAGAAGGCAGAAGACTGCTATACGCAGCCACCAGGGCACGACAGGGTCATCGGCAACCATTATGTGCCAGGGTATCCCGGCAAATACTACAATGAAGAGACCCAGCACGAAGGCCAGCGAGCCAATTTGTCGAATTGTTTTCATAGCTTCTCCTTATGACACTAAAATAATCGTTATGCAAAATTGAGGTTAGGCATATATTATTTAAGAAAATTAGGTTTTTGATTTTCTTAAATAATCAGATAGCTGCTTGCCACATAATAATTTATTGTTTGAAAAGAAAAAATTAAAAGACAATTTTTTCTTTTCAAAGTATGCCTAACCTCGATTTTGCAGAAGACTTTACTAACATCCGAAATCAGCGACTCCGGCGAGTATTCAGCGAGTCAGAAATCACTGGATAGAACTCGTAGGTATTTTATACACTCTGAAATATAAATTAAAGCCAAAAGAAAAAATACTATTCCTTAAACCAAAACACATAAAATGGTTTTATCGCACAAATTATTAATAATCCTACGAACCACCAGACATTTAAATTCATTATTTGAGGTATTAATTTGGCTACAATAAGAGCCACAAACATAGCAGCACCCTGAGCCAATTTTACATCTATAATACCAAACTTTTTCACTCGCTTATCCATATCTTCTAAGAGTCCCATTTTTATAATCTCCTTCGCAATTATTTGGACATTTCCGGGCACACCACGCCAAACAGGTTTATCATCATTTGTGGAACTATATGTTGATGACTTATAGCTATCGGCCAAAGCCGGGTTATTGGATGCGGTCACATTATGAGCCTGTCAATCAATTTAGCCGGAGGTCTGCTTGGCCTGCTGCCAGAACACAAGTATGAGAACGCCCAAAACCAGACAGCTCAAGGAATCACCCAGGAACCACCAAAGGGGCATTTCCGCTAACAGTCCTGCTATCGCACAGACCACGCCTACGAACACTGCACCCAGACCCGAGAACGGTACCATTACTCCGTATTTCATAGGGTCCAAGGCCAGAATTAAAAAAATACCCCCACTGCAGCGTACGTGCCTGACATCAGACGAACCGCATACATGAACTGCGGCGAATCCGGAAGTGACTCAATCCCAAAAAACTTGGTGATGGATTCCCATGCCGAGACAGGTAAGAAAATTCCAAATACCGACAGCAAGCACCCAATTCCAGCTATCCATAGACAGATTTTCAATGCACGCATTTTGTATCCCCTTTCAATAAATAGTAAACTTTTTGTTATTTGTTTTTGACTGTCTCGTTCAACTCCGCGATGCGAATTTCCAGCCTTTTTATTTCTCGCTTGAGGGTGTGGCCGCTGGTCGCCACCCAGGTGAAAATCTTAATCTCATAGGCAATCAGGACGGAGCAGATGAAGAAAGCAGCATACATAATCTGGAATTTGGTCTGGTCGCTCCTTAAGAACAGGATGCCGCTTAAAATAGCAAGGGCTAAGAAGAAGAAGAGATGTACAAAGAAGATAATTGAGATGAGGCGCATTCTTCTGCTGAAGAATTCCCTCACCATTGAGAGATAGTTTCCATTTTCGAAATCAAAGGCATCCGGACCCTCTATTATTTTTTTTATCTGTTCGTCGTTCATTTTATTTCTCCTTGAATTTATTCAAAATGATGTTGCCAAAGTTCTTTCAGTTCTTTTCTTGCCTTGTATAAGCGTGATTTAACAGTTCCCTTTGGAATTTTTAGAGCCATGCTTATCTCCGGGACACTTAGCTGTTCAAAGTAATATAAGCTAAGAACCACCTGTTTTCCCACGTCTAATTTTGCCAGCAGCTCTTTAACGCCGGTGTCTTTATTCTCTTTGTACGGAGCGTCTTTAATTTCTTCGATGTTGACCTGTTTTGCAGATTTACTCTTTCTTAACCAGTCGATTGATTTGTTTGTTGTTATTCTGTATGCCCAGGCTTTGAAATTGGCAGGGTCGTGCAATTTTCTCAAACCCTTTATAATGCCAAGCCAACTGTCCTGCGTAATGTCTCACGCCGCCTCGGTATCACCAGTCAGATTGTAGGCATAGCGCCAGAGGCGCTTCTGCAAGCGCTAGACCAATATTTCCAGGGCCTTGACGCTGCCGCTCTGGCAGTCCATCACCAATATTTCATCGACAAGTTGTTCGACCGACCTATCCACTCTATCTATCTTAGTCTGTCTCTACTACAATGTGGTTCATTTTTTCCCCAAAAAAATCGTCATACGATAAATCCTTGTCCTTATTGCTAATTATAATTGCATACTACTCATTTTTCCGCTATATATACTGGGAAAAATAAGAGCAGCTCAAAGCTTATGTAGAAAAAGAAGGATAAAATCCAGAAACAATAAAAAATAGAAAATATCGCAGATTCGCCGTCTTTTGGCGGAGTCAATAGTAAATGTCACTGGAGAGGTGTCGGAGTGGCTTATCGAGCAGCCTTGGAAAGGCTGTGTAGGGCTTGTCCCTACCGCGGGTTCGAATCCCGCCCTCTCCGTTAATTTTGGCTAGGCCAGAAAGGAGTTGTAGTATGATATGCAGATTAGAGACAAACAGTTTACTAATAGTGCCTCTTGTGTTCGCCGCGTCAATTATTGCAGGCTGTGGCACTGAGTCAGCGAAAACAAAAGATGGCGGTTCCGCCTTTGCCGGACGTAAGAACCGAATACGCCTCGAGCATGTTGCAATCAATGTCGAGGACCCAGCGGCTATGGCCAAGTGGTATTGTGAGAATTTGGAGATGAAGGTTATCAGGAAAGGCGAGCCTCCGGTCAATATGCACTTTATCTCCGACGCCGGCGGCAACATGATGCTGGAGATTTACAATAATCCACCGGATGCGGTACCGGATTATCGCTCAATGAACCCGCTGTCTCTTCATATCGCCTTTATGGTTGACGACGTCAACGCAATCTGCAAGAAATTGATTGCCGCCGGTGCATCAATTGCAGTGGACGTGAATATTACTCCGGCAGGCGATGAAATAGCTATGCTGCGAGACCCATGGGGCGTCCCGATACAGTTTGTCAAGCGGGCCAAGCCGATGCTGCCGCACAAATAGATTGATTGGTTATTGGTAATTACCATTCACCATTTACCATTCGCTAAGGATAGTTACTGATGGCAGAAACAGAAGCCGGCGAAAAAAGAATCATCCGCACCGGACCCTACCCGGAGCTGACCCTGACCGCAGTGCTGGTAGGCTACGGTTTGGGTATCATCATCACGATCAGCTGGGGTTACGCCTGTTTGATTCTTGGGTTTTCGCACGAATCTTCAGAGTTGGCGGCCATTTTGGGATTTGGCATTCTGCGGGGCCTTATGGGCCGAACGAGTATCGTAGAAAACAACATAAACCAGACTATCGCGAGTGCCGTCAATGGAGCCTCAGCCGGGATGATGTTTTCTGTTCCTGCCCTTTTTATTCTGGGAGAAACCGGATTCAATCCCATTCTGATGGTCTTTGGCTGTATCGCCGGCGGAATTTTGGGCATCGCATTCATCATCCCGCTGAGAAAGCAGATGATCGACTTCGAGAGGCTAACCTATCCCGGCGGCGTGGCTGTCGCGGCTGTGCTCAAATCTCCAGGTGCGGGCATCCGCAAGGCACAGCTTTTAGTGCTCGGCGCAGTAATCAGCGGCCTTGCCCATATCATCGTCCAGGTTACAGGATTTGAAAAGTGGAACCTCGGTGGATTCATCGGCATGCCCGACTATATGAACGGGATATGGTATGTGTCGCTGATGACTGTCGGTGTCGGTTTTCTGTGCGGAAGAGGCGGCATCTACTTCGTCATTGGAGGCTTTGCATGTTACTGGATTTTAGGCCCAATTCTGGCGGCGCGTAACCTGTTGCCGGCACCGGAGACACTTGCAACACTTGAACAGACAATGCCCGATTATATGAGATTGAGCTTATTCAGACCGGTCGGTATTGGTATGCTCATCGGCGGTGCTTTAGCCGGCATCGTCCTGGCACTGCCGCTTATCTTCAGTGCCGTGCGCAGTATGCACAACGCCGCTAAAATGAAAACCGCCCTGTCAAAGGACGAAATGCCTATTCGTCTTCTTTATATTGGCATCGCCGGTGCTACAATTCTGCTTTTTGCTGTTGCTATCACCTCGGTCAAGGAAATGGGTATCTTCCGTGGCGCCCTTATGGCACTTCTGGGGACACTCTGGATATGGGTCGCCGGTGTGATTCTGTCCGAGTGTATCGGCCGGACAAACTGGTCTCCGATGAGTGGCATGACTCTAATTGCTGTTACCATCCTAATCGTTATCGCCAGCGGTCTCGGTGATACACCCGCTATCATCGCCTCCGTAATGGTTGGGGCTGCAACCTGCGTAGCAATGGCCCAGGCCACTGACCTGATGCTGGATCTAAAGACCGGTTATCTGGTGGGAGCCACCCCAAGAAAGCAGCAAATGGGCCAATTCATGGCCACCTGGTTAGGTCCTGTCGTAATCATGGTCCTCATCTTTGTTCTGCACAAGGCTTACCGTTTAGGCAGTGAGCAACTGCCGGCTCCCCAGGCTACGGCTCTGGCTGAAACCATGCATGCCATCCTGGGTGGCCAGGTCCCCATCAACAAGTACTTAGCGGGCACTTTCCTCGGCGCTATGCTAAGCGCCAGTGGAATCGGTGGCCTTGGTATTCTCGTTGGCCTTGGATTTTATCTGCCTTTCTACATTGTCCTGACCTACAGCATTGGAACGGTGATTAGGCTCTTTGTGGATTGGAAAAAGGGGCCGCGATTCAGTGAAGAGGTCGGCCTGCCCATTGCAGCAGGCCTTATCGTCGGCGAAGCCCTTATCGGAGTAGGCTTCGCCTTATATAAGGTTATTTTAGGCCTGATAGCTCAATAGGAACAAAAAGGCATACTGATGAAAAATTTCGGATATATATTGATAACCGCCGGTTTCCTAACCGGCTCTCTGGCTGCTGTCGTGGACAAACAACAGGTCCAGTGGAACTATTTCGTTATAGCCATTGCAATTGGAGCCGCAGGCATTGTGCTCGTCCGCTTCGCCAAGCGCAATATTATCACATCCGAAGGAAAGCTCGCTTCGAATATGCAGGCCATTGAGACTGCTCTGGCCCGTATCGTAGAAAACATAACTCAACTCAATGCCCAGAAACAGTCCATCGACACTTATGATGTTCGCCACCGTATCGACCAGTTATTCATTGAAGACATAAATACCTTCGTCCAGGCCCGCCAAACCATTGTCCACGTCCATGGCCTTGCCGCCTATGGTGATGTTATGAATCACTTTGCCGCCGGTGAACGGTATCTCAATCGTGTATGGTCGGCCTCAGCCGACGGATATATCGATGAGGTCAATGCCTATCTGGAAAAGGCCAGGGAGCAATTCATTGAAAGTCTTGATAAAATCCACCGATTAAAAACAAATCCTGGTTCGCAAACTTTAACTTTTTTGCAATCAAAGGAGTAATTATGAAACGCTGTTTTAAACTACAGACAGCTTTCGTCGTGCAATTGGTTGTAGTTTTTACTGTATCAACACTTTTTGCAGGCGAAGGTGCTTTGACGACTGAAATCATCGATAAGATTCATTCGTCTTTTAAAATGGATGCCCACACCAGGGCGATGTACAATTCCATTACGAACAATGATATCAGCAGTCTCGCTCTGAATCGTAACGTATTGCGCCGGCACAACGAAATCTTCAGCCACAAGATTGAGACTAAAGGTGTAACCAATCAGGAAAAAAGCGGCCGATGCTGGCTCTTCGCGGGGCTGAACATTCTGAGGGCGAAAGTCATCGAAGAGCACAACCTCGAGAGCTTCGAGTTCTCGCAGAACTACCTCGCCTTCTGGGACAAGCTCGAGAAGGCAAACTGCTTCCTCGAAAACATCATCGAATTCGCAGACCGTGACATTCTCGACCGCGAAATGGAGTTCATCCTTCGTAAACCCATCCCCGACGGCGGTTATTGGGAAAACGTCGTCAACCTCGTCGAAAAATACGGCTCCGTCCCCAAAGAAATTATGCCCGAAACCAACAGCTCTGGAAATACAGGTCTGATGAACACCATTATCAGCAGAAAGCTCCGCGCCGACGCTGTCAAACTACGAGATATGCACAAACAAAGAAAGTCACTCAAAAAACTCCGCGATGAAAAAACGAAAATGCTCGCCGACACCTATAAGATGCTCGTGTTGAATCTCGGCGAGCCGCCGACCGAGTTCCAGTGGCGATTCGAAGACGCCAATTCCGTTGTAAGCGAGACCCGCACCTATAGTCCGAAGAGCTTCTGCAAGGAATTCGTCGGCGTCGATTTGAGGGAATATGTGGATATCTTTAACGACCGTTCAAAAGAATACGGCAGGCACTACAGCATTCGTCTTACAAGAAATATCCGTGACGGTGATGACGCCCACTTTGCAAACGTCAAGATGCAAGCCCTCAAAGACATCGCCGTCAAGGCCGTGCTCGATGACGAGCCCATCTGGTTTTCCTGCGATGTCGGCAAAGACCAAAGCAGAGAGCATGGTATAATGGCGATGGGTATGTTCGACTACGATTCGATTTACAGAACCGATATGACTATGACCAAGGCCCAGCGTTCACTGTTCCGCGAAAGCGTCCCCAACCACGCAATGGTCTTTGTCGGTATCGATGTGCAAAACGATAAACCAACCAAGTGGCTCGTTGAAAACAGTTGGGGAGATGAAAAAGGCAGCAAGGGCCTCTGGACCCTCTACGACACATGGTTTGACACGAATGTATATAGCATTATCGTCAAGAAAAAATATGTCCCCACGGAGATTCTGGAGATTTACGAACAGCCCCCGATAGTCCTGCCCCCCTGGGACCCTGCGTACTCGTTCGTGCAGTAGTATAGCCGAGACGAGTGTGGGCCGCTGCTGTTCTGAGTCTCAGGCTTGTTGACTTTGCGATTACACAGTGCCAAAATTAACAAACAAGGCTTGAGAAGACAGGTCGATGGCAAAAAAGAGAATTCTTTATGTCAGCGGGTCATTAGGATTAGGCCATGTCACCAGGGACCTGGCGATAGCCAAGCAATTGCGGATACAATGCCCCGAAGTAGAGTTGTCCTGGTTGGCTGCACGTCCGGCAAGTGTACTACTCAAAGAGGCCGGTCAGAAGCTTCTTCCCGAAGCTGATATATACGCTAACGACAACATTCCCGCTGAAAATGCCGCTAAGGGCTTCGGACTTAGCGTGTTGAAGTATGCGTTTAGCACAAGGAGAGAGTGGGTGCACAACGTAAAAATCTTCAAGCAGATAACCAGCAAGGAACAATTTGATGTCGTTATCGGCGATGAGACCTATGAAATAGGCATTGGTTTGTCGATGAAATTCGTCCGATTAGGGGCTCCCTTTGTGATGATTTACGATTTTCTCGGACTGGATTCAGTGACTAAGAATCCCATTGAAAAGCTGGGAGTTTATATATGGAACCGGATATGGGCAAAGACAGATCGTAAACTGTTCTCTGACCAGAAAAATCTGGCCCTTTTCGCAGGTGAACCGGAAGACGTCCCTGATAAAGGATTTGGTTTTCTTTTGCCTAACCGTCATAACCATGCAAAGGCGCACTACAAGTTCACAGGATACATTTTGCCATTTGACCCGGCAGAGTGCGCCGACAAGGCAAAGGTCCGAGGTAAGTTAGGGTATGGCCGGGAGCCTTTGGTTGTGTGTTCCATCGGTGGAACTGCTATCGGCAAGGAACTGTTGGAACTCTGTGGACAGACCTATCCGATTATAAAGCAGAAAGTCCCTGACTTGCGTATGGTTCTGATATGTGGTCCCCGCCTTGCTGTCGAAGACCTGGAAGCTCCGGATGCAGTAGAAATCAGGGGATATGTCCCCGCTCTTTATGAGCACTTTGCAGCGAGCGATTTGGCCATTGTCCAGGGAGGCGGCACTGCAACGCTTGAATTGACCGCGCTAAGGCGGCCATTCCTTTACTTTCCCCTGGCGAGTCATTGCGAACAGCAGATTCACGTTGCAGAGCGATTAGCCAGACATCAGGCTGGAGTCAAGATGGTGTACTCACAAACAACTCCGGAGATTCTGGCAGAGAAGGTGATTACCAATCTTGGTAAGGAAGTAGATTATCCCCCAATCCCTGTAAACGGCGCTCAAAAGGCAGCTCAACTCATAAGCGAACTTCTTTAATCCGCAAAGCAGGTCAGCCTCTTGCCTGCACCCTTGTTTGCCTCGACACAGGTGAAGGTACGCTAAGAGCCTATCCGAATAATCCTTCATCCCTTGTCATTCTGAGGCGAAGCCGAAGAATCTGGCCAACGAAGAGGAGATTCTTCACTTCGTTCAGAATGACAAACCACTCTATGTTATCGTCAAAAAACAGTTATGATTAATATCCAATCCTAAATCGGTCAGTTTGAGTTTTTTAATAGATTTCTCCACTTCGCGATGCTGAGCATCGCTTCGGTCGAAATGACATATGGTCTTTTCTACAGAGCATTTTTAAGTTTCAGCTTTTTGCTGCCTTCCCAGGGCGGTGCGATACAGCCAGTACACAACGCCAAGTAACAGAGCTATCCCAAGTACGGCACCTACGGGTGGCTTGAATGGCAAACTGATGCCGAATGCGCCCAATAGATTCACAATAACATCATCTATATACCAGTAGGGCAGCTCGATATCGATACTCTTGAGCAATATAATCGGTATCGCCAAAAGGATCCCCGTCAATGCCTCCCCTGTAATCAAGCCCGAAGCAAACAGCAGCCCATTTCGACCGGATTCTTCGACCTGTTTCTTGTCAGTATTCTTCTTCGTGTGATATCTCTTAACAGCATAGTGGATAAGCCCCCCCCCAAAGATCGGCACAGATAGCTCGAACGGCAGATAAAACCCAATCGCCACTGCAAGAACCGGCGTCCGAAATGAACTGCCCCTTTTCTGCAGATAAACATCCAGCATTATCACACCAACCGCAACGGCCATCCCAATATAGATATAATTCCAGGGCAGCTCACCCTTAAAAACACCTCTTGCAACAGAAGCCATTAAATTCGCCTGTGGTGCAGCCAGTGCCTTTGGGCCGGCGTCGGCCTGACCGGCAAAACCGTAGGCCTTCTGCAGCAGTATCATTACAGGCGCCAGCACCAGTGCCGCCGATACCGTCCCGACAAGCTGCATTACCTGCTGCTTCCAGGGCGTAGCCTTGACAATATAACCGGCCTTGAGGTCCTGCATATTGTCACCCGCTATCGCCGCCGCACAGCAGACCACACTACCGATTATGATGGCGGCAGCGGGTCCGTTCGCCGCATCTTTGCCCATCAACCACAATAAAAGCAGCGATGAAACCAGCACCGTTGCTATCGTTACGCCGGATATAGGATTATTGGATGAGCCGACAAGCCCCGCCATATAGCCGGCCACCGCCGAGAATACAAATCCCGTTACTAACATTATCACTGCCATCGTAATCGATACGTGTATCTGCTGGACGAATACCTGATATAGCAGGAATAAAGGCACAACCGAGCCGACTATAAGGACCAGTATCCACTTCATCGGCATGTCTTTCTCCGTCCTGACTATTTCCGCCTGCCCACCGGTCAAATCTCGATACGCCTTGAGGCCGCTGGTTATCCCGCTCAACAGGGACTTGCGCAAATGAAAAATCGTCCACAGTCCGCCTACTACCATTCCACCCACACCTATATACCGTGTCTGCGAGGACCATATTTCGAATGCCCAATCTACTGCTTTGAGCTCCTCTGTGCCCGGCGGTCCCTGAACAGCAGCACAAATTGGTATCGCGATGAGCCAGTTGCACGCGCCGCCAATGAAAATCAAGACCGCGATATTTAATCCCACAATATATCCGACCGAGAGCAGTGCCGGACTCAGGTTCGAGCCGAAATACAGCAGGCTGCCGCCGATTGTCCTTGCGCCCTCGACTATCTCAGGCCACAGGCCCAAGGCACCGGCTCCTACCTTGAACAGACCGCTCGCAACCGCAGCCATAGCGATATACAAAACACCCCTGCCTCCTTTTTGACCGGTCTCGAGAACCTCAGCCGTTGCTATACCTTCCGGAAACTTCAACTTGCCTTCCACAATCAATGACCGCCGCAGTGGTATCGTGAACAGCACGCCCAGGACTCCGCCGAATCCCGCGATTATTGCCACCCACTTGAAGCTGAAACTATCCCACGTACCTAATATCACCAGTGCCGGCAGGGTGAATATGACGCCAGCGGCTAATGACTCTCCCGCTGACGCCGCGGTCTGCACGATGTTATTCTCCAGGATATTGCTGCGGCGAAACAGTCTCAGCACACCCATCGAGACAACCGCAGCCGGTATCGATGCCGAGACTGTCATTCCTGCGAACAGGCCCAGATATGCGTTTGCTCCCGCCAGCACTACCGAGAGCACCACGCCCAAAACAACCGCCTTAACTGTAATTTCCGCCAACGACTGTCCTTCTGGGTTCATAGAAAATCCCTCTTACTATCCTTTCGTTACAGAGACAATTTCTTGTATCTTGTCAATCGCATATCGTATCTCTTATTGCGTATCTAAAAGCACACCCATTGTCATTTCGAGCGGAGCAAAGCGGAGTCGAGAAATCTATTCAAACATCTTTTTACTTTTCATCGCCCCTGCTATTTGACAAACTGTTCCACAAAATATTTCGGCGTCAGAGGCTCTTCGGTCGCTCTTTTAATCATCTCGTTCCAATGATAAACCGCCCCGGCTTCAAAAACATTTTCACTCAGAAACTCACCGAGCTTACGCCGGTCAATATAGCTGACGTCTTCATCCGATTCAAGCTTTAGAATTTCGTGGACTATATGGTGATGTAACTGGGATGCCAACAATTCACCTAACATATAGTTATGGTAATAACAGGGGGCAATCGTGAAATGAATTTTAGCGGCCCAATCCGGTTCATTGCGGTCTTGGGGTCTTTTCACAAGCTGATATTTCTCAACCATTCGCCACCAAAGCCTGTTCAGGTCCTGCTCAGGATTGGCATAAAGCTGCTTTTCAAAATGGTACATCACCATATCCCAATGGGCGAAAATAAGCTGTTTGAGTTGCGCGTATTTGCCACTTACTTTTTCAATTTCGGCCCACTGCTGGTCTGATAGTTCTAACATTTGTTGCATCCAGGCGGGATTACGGCTCAAGCGGCCAAAGAACATAGCAACGGCTTCTGTTGTAAAAATGTGCGCCGGCCTTCTTAGCAAAAAGGGCACTTGCGGATCGTGATATTTGTCGTAAACAGCGTGGCCCAATTCGTGCAAAATAGTCTCCATCCAGGACTCGTTGTTCTTAAGATTACACAGAATGCGCACATCACCTTCCCTGTCAATATCTGTACAAAAAGCATGTGGATTCTTACCTTCACGCTCATACAGGTCGCTGTTGGCAAGGATTGACTCAACCGGCAGCCCAATACCGGCGTAGAATTCTTTCGCCAATTCCTTGATGTCTTTATCTTCGTAATATGCATCCAGATCCAGGTCATATACCATCGGTATTTCCTGAAAGAACGGGTCGTGATAATGCCAGGGCATAAGCTCCGTAACGGCAACATCGTATTTGGCAGCTAATATACCGTCCAGGTCAGCTTTTAATTTAGCAAATGGCTCGTTAGTCAATTCGTAAAGTTCCTCGAAAAGCCGGTCCATCTCTTTTACATCCTGCTCGGCAGTGGCCAGAGAAAGGGTATGATAATTTTCAAAGCCAAGCTTCCGGGCTGCCTGATTTCGCAGCTTGACCAACCGGATGATATCATCCGCAACGGCGGCACCAACCTGTTTGCTGGCCAGCCATGTTTGCCTTCTCTTAAAGGAATTTGTTTCTGCTTTTAGAATTTCCTTGATTTCATTGTCGGTAACTTTTTTTCCTTGAATGGTGCCGCGGAATGTACTGAAGTTCTTTTCAATTTTCGTGCCCAAATCAACGATTTTCTTCAACAGCTCCGGCTCTATCTGGTTCTCAAGATAACTGTTGTACAGCACATCCAATTGTCGAGACAATATAGCATTCTTGGTCTGGCCGGATTCTTTCACATCCTTAAGAAAAGCAAACTCAACAGGGTCGCTGTAAACCTGGCGAACCTTGAGCGTCAATTCGCTGACCTTGTCATAATCCTCCGACTTGCCGCTAATTGCAGCGTCCCACGAAGCAAGACTCGCATCCTTCTCCATACGTTTAACTTTTTCCACGTGCGCTGCAATGAAGCTTTCCATCTCTGTTTCCTTTGCGTTAGATGCACAACCAAAAAGAACAACGCTCATTGTCAGCATCATTACCAACGTCGATAAAGTTTTCATAGCTTTATGCTCCCATTAAATTTCGTGTTGCCTTTTTGTTATCAAAAACTTTTTTGTCTGAAGGATATTATCACCTCTGACTATTGAAATCAAGCGGCTTCTGAAATTGCCGATGGGCAGAGGTGTTATTTTTCACATTCGGCCATTTCTTCTTTGAGCTGGGCCGGCTGCAAATGTACTATATAGCGTTAAAACCTGCGGTGAAACCACAGGCTAAATATTTAGTCCCACGCTTGCCCTGAGCGCAGTCGAACGGGTCCACGTGGGGTTCCCTGGCACATATAAGAAAGAAAGTTAGAGAGCTCATTATGGCCGAGAACAAGTATCTAACCGCACCGCTTCCATCAAAGAAAATGCCTGCAGGTATTCCCTATATCCTCACCAACGAAGCTGCGGAGCGTTTCGCTTTCTATGGGATGACCTCCATTTTGGTCATGTTTATGACAACGTACATCCTGGCCCGAGATGGAACGCTGGCTGTCATGAGCGAAGAACAAGCTAACAAATACTTCCACTTCTTCAAGGCCGCCGTCTATTTTACACCCCTTCTCGGTGCTCTGATTTCCGGTATCTGGTTAGGCAAGTACAGAACTATTATTCTTTTCTCAATCATCTACTGCCTCGGGATGTTTGCTCTTGTCTTTGATATGACCCGCGTTGGGCTTGCCATCGGCCTAACCCTCATTGCAATAGGTTCCGGACTGATAAAGCCCTGCGTTTCTGCAAACGTGGGCGATCAGTTCGGAAAAACAAACGAGCATCTGATGTCAAAAATGTATAGCTGGTTCTATTTTTCCATCAATCTGGGAGCGTGCATCTCAATGCTGCTCTGTCCCTGGCTGCGGAATCACTACGGAATCCGGGTGGCATTCGGTGTCCCAGCGGCATTGATGTTTATCGCTACAGTCGCATTTTGGCTTGGCCGGAAAAAATTCGTTCATATCCCCCGCAACGGCGTGGAATTCGTCAAAGAGTGCTTCAGTGGCGAAGGAATCAGAGCCATCGGCAAGCTGTGCATTATCTACTTGTTCGTTGCGCCATTCTGGGCACTCTTCGATCAGTCACAATCGACATGGGTCCTCCAGGCCAGAGAAATGAACCTTAGATGGTTGTGGATTACATGGCTTCCCGAACAGCCTCAGTTTGTGAACTCATTCTTCATCATGGTCATGATTCCGCTCTTTGCTTATGTGATTTATCCTGCCATCAACAAGGTGTTCCCCTTGACGCCTCTGCGTAAAATTGGTATCGGACTGTTTGTGGCGGCAGGCTCTTTTGTTGTCCCGGCACTAATTGAAGCTCAGATAACCGCCGGTGGGAAACCAAGTGTCGGTTGGCAGTTTTTCGCCTATGTGATTCTTACCGCCGCAGAAGTCATGGTTTCAATCACCTGCCTGGAGTTCTCATATACTCAGGCACCAAAGAAAATGAAGTCATTCATTATGGCAGTCTTTCTCCTGTCAATTTCACTCGGAAATGCCTTCACCGCCGTGGTCAATGCCATAATTGTAAATGAAGACGGAACCAGCAAACTCCCCGGAGCCAGCTACTTCTGGTTCTTTACAATCGTGATGCTGGTAACAGCAGTTATTTTCATTTTTGCCGCCAGGTGCTATAAAGAAAAAAGCTACATCCAGGATGAAACACCGGCAGAATCTTCAGCTTAACCGTGCCAAGCTGGTGAGTAGTGAGTGGTGAGTGGTCAATTAACCAATTAACTACTCACCAATTAACCAAGGGGGGTGGGCCCTGATTGCCATCTCAAAGCGCCTTGAGCAGCAGCTCACGGACGACAATCTTCATCGGCCCGAACTGGTCTCCCGGATGGACCTGAAAGCCAATCTTGCCCGAATCGGTAGTGTCATCGTGCACGTCGGCGACCTGATGGCCGTTAATCCATATCTGAATGTGGTCGCCCTCGGCACGAACCTTCATCGTATTCCAGCCCTCGCGGTCCACTATGCTTTTGTCCTCATTCATTGCGAGGAACATCTTGCCGGGACAGTACAATGTACCCGAATAACACACCGGATTTTTGTATTCGAGAATGTCAGCCTGGTACGCCTTCTGGGGTGACTGGTAGCGGAACCAAAGGCCGCTGTTACAGGGCCACTCAGCCCGGTAGGTGATGGTCACCAGAAAGTCCACGTATGTTTCTGTTGTAAACAGGTCTCCCGGAGCGTTATTCGCACCCTGTGTTCCCACAAGGTTGCCGTTTTCGACAAACCATTTGGCATCACCGCTTGTCTCCCAGCCGCTCAGGTCCCTGCCGTTGAACAGCTTCACAAAGCCGGCTTTACTTTGTCCCGCACCTGGCCCCAATTCCCCACAGCCGGCCAACCATATCAATACTCCGATACATACAATAGTCAATAATCTTCGTAACATAATTTTCTCCTTTTACCTTTCGGAACAACGAAAACAATATTTACCGGATAGCCTTTACCCCGCTTTTCCAGTCGATTTCGACGCTATGTTCGGGACCGGCTACCCCAAACAGGTTGACCGTCCTGAATGTGAACCGATTGAGAGCTTTCCTGAGTGGTAGTTCGACGCGGCCCTCGCAGTCAAGCCACGGTCCCTCACCGCATTTTACCTGATAGCTGCGAAGGTTCGGCGTAAAAGAGGTCAAAAGAACCGTCGCGCCGTCTCCTTTCAGTTCCACGTTCGAGTTGACCACGTTCGGGGTCCACTCGATCCAGTCACGCCTCGTCGTTGTGATGAGATACGGAGTATTGTAGGCCCAATGGGGCTTGCCATCCCGGTACCAGGTATTCTTCCGGAAGATGTCGTCTTCGTACATGACCAGGACCGAGCCAAATGCCGCCGGGAAAGCGGTAAAGCGATTCGTGTTGATCTCCCAACTGCACCAGCGATAAGTCGTAGCGTTCGGTCCGAACTTCTCCGGGTATTGGTTGGTAGCGGGCGTGCCTTTCAGGCCGAAGCAGCGGACCACCGATTTGCCCCCATCCCTCCAGATCTCGTCGCGGATTTGCAGCGCCGAGAGCGGCACGCTATCCTTTTCGAAATGCAAATCGTACTTCGCATCGATAAGCACCCATTTACTGAACTTGTTGACCCAGACCTCATTGACCCCATGATGTCCGCCATTATCTTTCAGCCCTGGTCCGCAGCCTAATCGCCGGGCCACATATCCATAGCTGTTCAGAACCGCCTGCTGGACAATACTGAAGTGCGTACAATGAAATCTTCCGCCTTTAAGTGCGGCATCGAGGATCGCAAATGTCTCCAGTTGGGTTCGGGTGGGATGATGGTCATCGATACGGATGTTCGACCAGAGCCAGTGACGCAGAAGCAGGATTTGTTTCCATTCGTCGGTTTCGCCCGCCACCACCTCGTCCAGGCCGTACTTGGCGCGCAGCTCCCGGATGCGCGGGTTGTGAAAATCCTCGAACGCCCGGAACAGTTCGTTGGGGTGGTATTCCGGGTTCTTTACGGATAGCACGACGAAACTTCCAACCTCGCCCGACACAGCCCAAAGCTCAAGCCCCGCCAGCGACGCAAAGGCCACAATTATTACCATCATCGCCTTCATTACTATCCCCTTTCGATTGACGTTGCACCTGAGCCGGCTAACACTATGAAACCGGAATATCCCTGCTTGTAAGATGTCAACTTCAACTATCGGTTCTCCTTACCCAATGTTAGTTCAAGGCTTCTGCAAAATACGTAAATTTATACTAAATAATGATTTACAATCATTA
>CAYQKF010000069.1:0-26348 GCA_964417935.1 uncultured Pirellulales bacterium | reverse complement strand
TGATATTGGGTTTCTGTGCCTTTTTATTGTCACAAAATCCCAATGGCGACATTGTCAATAGGGCCGCACCAGCCCCCAATGCCCTTAAAAAGTCTCGACGCATAGGTGATATATTCATTTAAACCATATCCCTTCGTATCACGCCATTGAACTTTTGGGGGGGCAATCCCACATGTTCCACATTACTGTTTGGCATCTTCCTGACGTGTCACGATCGGCACGTAACCAACTTCCAGGCCCTTGGGCGGTGTCACGAGTAGGGCCGGGTCAAGAGTCACTAATTCTCCGCTGCTGGGCGGTGCCATGTAATCCCTGTCGGTCGGCCAGTTGGCGTGTATTTTTTCGACAAAGGACTGCAATTTCGCCTTTTTATCGTCACTCCATTCATATTGCTGGAAAGACGGCTGATCGACAAAACGATACCAGTAATAGGTAACCATAGATCCGTCGGTGAGAGTGACCGTGAACGGCCCGCGCGCCGGGCCGGGATTGCTCCAGGCGCCGGTGGCCGGCGAGGTGTAGGGCTGGCCCCGACCCGCCAGTCTGAACTCCTTGGTCAGGAGCTGCGTTTCCGTGGGCACATTCGCAGCGGACACGGCCACACGCTCATCCCCGACATGTTTGCAATATTGTGGAAAATAGCCATTAGCGTTGGTAGTGCCATCATACCACTCAATGCCCCACACATTGGATTCAAAGACCTTGGTGTTAAAGATTTTGTCAACACCTGTGATTCTCTTGCCAGCTTGATCGAAACGTGGTGTACGTGTCTTTAACGTGGACTTCCAGGCGCCGCCATCGTCGAACCGCCCGGAGCAGGCCGGGCCACCGTCCCGCCATGCCTTGAAGGCATCATACAGAGCTGCTTTGGAGTAATACGTTACGTCCTGTACCAGCAGGGTTCTTCCCTGGTCGTCTACTGGGAACTGCAACTTCGGTAGCTTCGAATAAACAACACCTTGGGCGTCTTTGGCCTCGAAGCGAGGCACGGTGTTGATCTCCATGGCGCCGCCGCCCATCCTGCCCGGCCGGGCGTCGAGTCCCCGTCCATAAATAAAGGGATAATTGAATAACTTGCCGATCTTGCTCCAGGTCTCGGGGATATAATAGGCCATCGGTCCTTTGAAGTTGGCCGCACTCAGGAAACATGTCCAAGCCTGATCGCCGGTGGGTGGATCCCCGGTGGTAGGTTCGGTAAAGGGTAAGGCCATGTAAGTGTAACCCAGGAACTTGCCGTTGGGATCGCCCTGAAAAGGCAGTGCGTCCGGTGGAATAAGCAGTCGGTTGCTCAGCTGGGCGATGCCCAGTCGATTGTCCGGCAGGGCTGTACTGCTATAGAAAAACGACCACCCGGGCGATCCAACCTCATAATCGTAACATTGCGGGGTGGCATTCATACTGAACTTCGGCGGCCCGTAACGGAATCTATTGCGCGCCCAATAGCCCAGGCCTCCTTCCACGGTCTGAAATACGCTCGCCCAGGTAGGCCCCCGCTCCGGCCAGTGATCCCTGGCATGCGTTCCGATTGGAGCGAGCGGGGTATCTGTGTTGTCGGAATTGTCCGGTGTTATCCAGGCGCTGGGCAGGCCGATCTGAAAGCGGGCAATCGGCTTGTCAATCAGCGGCCAAACAGCGGAATAAAAACCCATGCCCGCACTGTATTTGGCACGGTCCGGCGGCCGGGATGCACTGTAGCCAATGTACCCGTGCAGACCGCGGGAATGTGCCGTGACGATGCCTGCTTCAACTTTCTTTGCGTCATTTGCATTATTCCCTTTTCCTTCACAAGTCCATGGCAGGACAGTAAGGATAAGGATGAGTGGTAATGAAGTTCTCATATTTTTTTCCTTATTCACGATGGTTGCCTTTTTATTCATTGCCGGCGACTACCTGGCTCTTCTCATTCCAGTCGACGATGAGGTTCTGCCCAGTGGAGCGCTTCGTCCGCTCTGCTTTGAGGTTTCCAAAAGTGACTTCAGTTCCTTGACGATGTCCGGGTATTTATAGTAGAGGTTGGTGGTTTCACCGGGATCGGTCTCCAGATTGTAGAGTTGGCCCGGCGCCTCTGGTGCCGTATCCTCGATAGCGTATGCTTCCAACTGAGGATTCCCCTTGTACCGGTTACCCCCCGAACCTTTGTGGTCGAGATACTTCCACGGCCCGCGTCGAATAGCAAGCGCCCGCCGAGTGGCATGCTGAATGGTATAACGGCGTATCGGTTTGTCTGACTGCTGATCCAGCAGAACAGGATGCATATTGTAACTGTCTTCGCCGGCGTTCTTTGGCAGTTCGGTACCTACAATTGCTGCACAGGTGGCCATCACATCAGTGAGACTTAGTGTTTGATCGCTTGTACTTCCGGCCTTTATCCGTCCCGGCCAACGTGCAATAAAGGGGATCCGGTGTCCGCCTTCCCATTGATCACGCTTCATGCCGCGCCAGGGGCGAGCACCATCATGCCGGTAGTCCCTACGCATGGCGACAACCGTAGGGACTTCCGGCCCATTGTCGCTGGAGAACATTACCAGCGTGTTATCAGCTACACCCAGACGCTCCAGTGTTTTAATCAACTCACCGGCGATGTAATCCATCTCGAAGATAAAATCGCCGTGAGGTCCGGCGTTGGTTCTACCTTTGAATTGATCAGCCGGAAATGACGGAAGATGAACGGCCTGCATCGAGTGAAACAGAAAGAAGGGTTGGTCAGGATTTTCCTTCACGTGTTGTTTGAGGAACTTCTTGCTTTTCTCCAGAAACACAAGGTCAACTTCTTCAAGATCGAAGTCCGGTGCAATCATCCCGGGGCGATTGTCTTTGGAGTAAGGATGTTTGGGCAATCCAGTGCGATCCACGATACCGGTCGGAGGAACGGGAACTCTATCGCCGTCAATATAAGCATAGAGCCAGTCCGTAGTCGGACAACAGGCCGTGCCGAAGAACTGGTCGAATCCGCGATGGATCGGACCGCCGGAAATCGGCCGGGAGAAGTCAACCCGCTTCACTGCTTCGAGGCCGTTTTTGTTGATGGCCTTTCCATCTCTATCGAAGAATGTCATCCCGACGTGCCATTTGCCGAAGCATGCCGTGGCATAACCCTTCTCTCGCAGCATTTGCGGCAATGTAAGGCGCCCTTCTTCGATCAGAGACGGGCCACCGACTCCCGTGAATACACCTCCCATCCCAATCCGAAACGCCATCTGACCGGTGAGCAAGCTGTAGCGTGTCGGCGAGCAAACCGTGGAGGGGCTGTGGGCATCGGTAAAGCGCACCCCTTCAGCAGCGAGTTTGTCCAGGTTGGGAGTCGGGACCTTCGATTCCGGATTATAGCAGGCTAAATCTCCGTATCCCAGATCGTCGGCAAAAATAATCATGATATTGGGATTCCGGGTGGTTTTCTCTTCGCAGATGCCAAGTCGTGTCATTGCACACGTAGCGGTACCAAAGGCTAATGCCTTCAAAAATTTCCGACGATTAAATAGTGCGTTCATTATTTCTCCTTTCGCCATATTTTAATGCCGATAAATGGTTTGACAAGTCATTCTCCGTCGGCTGTTTCGTGTAGGAGATCCTTCATGGCCTTGCCCATGGAATCACCTATCAGAAAGTAAGTTTCTGCGTTGCTGTTCCAGTGGTAGCTTGCGCCCGTAGGGGATTCTTCGGGCGGACGGAATAAATCACGGGTCTCGACGCATATAACATTGTGCATTTTTCTGGCAACGGCAATCTGGGCCGGTTCCACCATTTGCTTGATACGACGCCTCACGCCGGGCAGCTTGTCGTTATGTCCGCCAAATCCACTGCTGGCAATGACTACTTGCAGGTCCTTGGCGTCCAGGTCTTTGCGGATGTCCTGGATCAGTAAGGGCAGGTTCTTCTCATACTCCGCGGCATATATCTGGTTGACACCATCGTTCCAACCTTGATGCCAACCGAAGCCGACTATCTCGTAGCCCTGGCCGTTATACTGGGGGAAAAACTTCTTGAGGTTGCCCAGCACGTAGCGCACATCAGACATCATGAGCCGGTAGTACTTGCCAATTTCAGGCTTGGCTCCGTCCTTGCCGGCCTTCAGTTCGAAGGAAGGCTCACCGGCGCTAGGTGGGCGGAAGTCAACGGCCAGGCTCTTGCCGCCCCATGCGGTTTTAATCAGCAGCACATGGTTGTCGAAATGATCACCCATCACGTGCCCGAACTGCAGTTCGGGGCCAATCTTCAGCTTGTCGGCTCTGCCTTGGAGTCCGGGCCGCAACCCACTGGCGACGTCAATGGTTTCAACCTTCTGGCTTTGTCCCCGGCCCTTCTTCAATACCTGACGCTGGAAGTACCAGACATCATCGCGCACCAGCCATCTGCCGTCTTTGTCGACGAGATGTTTGAACTTGTCTTTCTTGTCAGAGTTGCGAACCATATAGGCCAAAGTGCCCTTCTTCTCGGCCGGATCAATATGCCCGTCTCCTACCATGTTAGACTGGCCGGCCAGGATGAAGACTTTCACAGGGCCCTTGCCCTGTTGCTCTGCTTGTACAGATGATGACACAGCAAGAATAAGCAAACCTGTAAGAGCAAATGCAGCCAAACGCATGACAGTCAATCGATTGTGATACATGGTATTATCTCCTGATTTATGTGTTTTTTTATGAAACTCATTATACCAAACAAAAGTGATTTTGCTCGTTTCAAATATATCCGCGGAGTCGGTAATAGGATAGTACCTTCCCTAAGATTGGTCATCGGCACACATAGCCGCAGTGTTTTTGTTCTGGATGCGAAGGATATTCTCATAAGGATATTTTCATAGAGAAGGGACGCACCACTCACGGTGCGTCCCTTTTAGATAACGCAGATATCGCGTGTATGGACCGTCAATTACTCGAGGGCAATGTTATCGACGAAGACGGTCCCTAAGCCGCTATTCTGCGGGTTCGTACGGTTGCCAACGCCAATCGTCATCGAGGTAAGGCCGGTCGTATCGATGTTCAGGTCGCTCAGAGCAATCATGACCTTCTTCCAGGCAATAGGTGTTCCTTCCGGGCGATTGATGACCTCTTCGGCTGTAGCAATCACCAGCATATCCGATGTGACACCGTCTTCTAACACGACGTATATATCGTCCGCAGGATCAATCCCATCGCCCAGAGGCCCCCGGATCCACAGGACCAGAGAGGTAGCACCGTCCCGTGTCAGATCCTGAGCTGGACTGAACGTACGCGTGATCCAAGACAGAGTTGCCACTGTATTATCATAATTGAGCGGTAGGGCCAGGCCGGTACCGCTTGCCGTATTCGACAATTGCATGTACGGCTCTACGTTGTCAATGCCGTCAACAGTATTACCAACCAAAGACCCGTTCGCGGGATCTACAATACCGTCCAGCCATACATCCCAGACATTTGGAGCGTCTTGATAGCCCCACACTCGGTAGCCGTCAAAGCTATCGATCATAAGGGTATCCTCCACCAGAGGATGTGTGCCGGCCTGCATGACCTGTTCGATCTCGTTGGGTGTCAGTGCTCTGGAATAGAAACGCAGATCGTCCAGGGCCCCGATAAAGCGGGTGCCATAGCCGCTGCCGTCCATGCCAATCTCCATAGGTCTTGTAAAGTCCACCGGATCACGGGGTACCTGGTCGACTTCTTTGAAATCCTTACCGTCCAGATATAAGGTGGCCTGGTGCGGCTCTACAACCCCGGCGACAAACGCCCACTGAGCCGGGGCGACGACCAGCCCAGTTGATGTGTAATTAGCACCTGGCCAATTTATCCTCAGGCCAGTACCTCCCCCTACACTGCCCAATTGCATACCGACCCTGGGACCAGTCTCCTGGAGTATACCCCAAACCCTGGCCACGGGTATGTCCGGCCTGATCCATGCCGTTAAGGTGACGGTGTTAGTATTCACATCAACAACACTATTGACATCAACAACCGTCCGGACGTCCGAAAGACCGTCCAATCGAATGGCTCCATCGACAGCACCATCTATCCACTCCACGCTGCCACCTTCCGTAATGACCTCGGCGTGCAATCCATGGCCCGACGAATCGAGCATTAAGGCCGCATCCGGCCCATCCAGCTTCCACCATCCGATGAGGTTTTCATCGGTTACTGCGATATCAGGTACTACGGTAAAGCTCCAAACGCTGCCTGTAGACACACCGTCGATACTGGTTTCGTCCACGCGCCAGTAATACGTCTCACTATCGACCAGCGGTGCGGTTGGGATATAGGAGGTTTCACCAACAACCTTGCCACCGCTATCGGCATTGGCCACCTCATTAGCATCGGTTCCAAGATAGACTGTGTGTGTTTGAGTTCCGAAGCCAGGCGACCAGGAAAGCGTCTGGCCAACAGGAACATGAATCGTACTGTCGGCAGGATGAGGATTATACGCCTCTTTAGAAGGCACGGTAAAACTCCAGACCTTGCCCTTCCAGGGGCTGTCCTGATGGGCCGGATTGACCTCGTCCACACGCCAGTAGTACGTAGTCCCAACTTCCAGGCCGTCGGGGTAGGGATCGCCAGGCAGAGGCAGACCAATCCAAAGGCTTGCCTGGGCCAGATTTTCGACAGTGGGTTCTGTAGCTCTCTCGACCACTGCGAAATCCGTGCCCACATAGACATTATGCGAGTCAGCAGAACCACCCGCTAACCAGGCGAGATGAGCAAAAGTGCTCTCATGAATGGCTCCATCTTCCGGAGCCGGTTGTGCGGCCTGCGGTATCGAAATAAGTTGCCCCTCCATGAGCGGTGGGACCTCGTCCGGAGTTAACACATGGTCATAAATAACAAGCTCGTCAAAGACGCCGTCCCAGGTGGGGCTGCGGTTTGCAGTCGTGCCTATCGTCAAATCGGAGGGACAGTCGATCACGCTGCGCGATGAGTCGATGATGCGCGAATGTATCAATTCTCCATTAATATATCCGGTTAGTTCCTTGGTCTCGCCTTTGAAGGTAAATGCAACATGGACCCACTCATTTGCATGGTACCACTCAGTAGTGCCTGATTGTTCCAACTGAAGATGGCCCCCATTCCAGCCTCCCAAGGGGCCATTGATAACAAACCACATAGTCCCATTTGAACGAGGAAACAGGAACCAGCCGGGTTCAGTAGAGTTGTTCCCCGAACTCTGGCCCAAAACCTGACAATTGCTCACGACATCCTTCTTCATCCAAACGCCCACGGAAACATCAGGACCCTTGACCACCCTGCCGCAATTCACATAGTTCGCGACGTTGTCATCTCTGTGGCCGTTGACTCTGAGGGCCGAGCCCAACCCGGGCGGGCCATCTTCCCATGTCGGCGAACCCACGAACACTCCGTGGTTGTCACCCACCGAATCTGCCACGGTTGTCCCCGCGCCTTCATCAAAGGTCCAATGACCCACTATCGACGCACCGGCCGGGCTCACCAACAAACCCAGAAGGCCGACCAGACCAAGCGTCCACAATAGTTTCGTTCTCATAATCCATACCTCCTTCTGAAAAAATATTAGTTCGTTACAAACCGGGATATACGCTTATCACGGTTTGTTAAACCAACTACATCCCGACGGCAACACGCTACCTGGAAATACGGTTAACAATACTTAATTGAACTACTCGGCAACGAGGCCGATATCATCCACATACAACAGCCCTGCCCCGCCGGGCGCATTATTATCCGGCTCGCCAATCCGGATCGTCAGGGACGAGATCCGGGTCAGGTCAATTTCAGCCGGAAGATCGGTCAGGTCGATCGGCCACTGGGTCCATTTGGTGCTCCGGAGCATGTCTGAACTGCCCGGGACAACAGCCGTCATACTACTGCTGTCCTCAATAACGACAGATACACTCTCAGGGGTATTATCCTCAAAGCCTCGAAGCCACAATATCAAAGTGGTAACCGTCAGGTTACCCTGACTGGACCAATTTGCCTGCGGATCAAAGGGCAAAGTGGCCTCGGAATACATCAGGCGCGTACCATAACCAAATTCCACCGGATAATTAGGCTCACCACTATTGTCATAATACAGGGGCATGGACTTGGTGCTGCTGGTACGTACAACAATTGTCTCATAAGTGTAGGGCATATTGTGAGCTGGGAGATGACCCACGAGCGCTCCGGTGCCGTTGGTTTCAAATCCATCCTGCCAAACTAACCAAATCCAGTTCGGATCTTCATCAACGTACTGCTCAAAATTATCCACGACGATCCACTGGTCGGTACGAAAACTCCACACCACTCCCTGGTGAAAGATGCGATTGTCACCGTTATATTCATCAATACGCCAGTAATACGTCTTGTTTGGATCCAGCGGACCCGGAGCAAAGGTCGTCTCCATGGTGACCGTGCCCGTAGCCAGTGGCGCATCGTTCACGTCCTCGAAGGTATCACTGAAATACACGTTGTGAACCATCGCTCCGAGACCGGCGTTCCAACTCAATCGGATGTCCCATGTCCCAAGAATCAACTTGCCGGTGTCTGCCGGAACCGGATTCCAGGCCGTTGGCGGCGCTACAGTGAACTCCCAGACCTCTCCCTTCCAGGGACTGTCCGGATGGTTCTCATTGACCTCGTCCACACGCCAGTAGTAGGTCGTATCGGCTGCCAATCCCGACGGAATCGGGGTTCCCAGGCTGCCGACTACCTGGAAGCTATCCGTGGTCAGAATCGGTTCGACCGTGCCTTCATTAACATCATTATAGTCATCGCTAATGTACAACTCATGCAAAGCGGATGAGATGCCCGGTTGCCACGTCAAAGTCGTCCATGTATTTGAGACTATATCACCTGAGGTCGGCTGGGGATTTGTAGCGAAAGAAGAATCATTACTATCCGTCGGCTGCGCCACAAGCACGCCGGACAACAAAAACAGCCCGATGAATACTATCCCAACTATCTTCATCGTTTCTTCTCCTTTCCTGGAAATTGTCGGGCATCGTGCATCGGCCTCACTATATTTAAGTCCACCGGACCTACAGTACATGTAACCATTCACGGGTGTGTCTCGACAGTATTTGGCAATACATCCAACATTAAATACCCAACCTCTAAGCTTAACTGGCATTTCTCAATTGCACTGCTCTGGGATGCTCCTGAATGTTTCAGGTCCCATGATACCAGAATCTCATCGGTAGTGTCAAGAATTTTCCGACCGTGGCCGAGTTGGCTGGTATTGGCCTGCACAAAGAAAGAAAGCTCGATGGCACAAGTCTCAAAGATGTATTGCTTGGGCAAGGCACACTATCGAATCGCCATCTCTTTCGGGGATACGTCGAGCGCAGCACCGCCGTGCGCGAGAAGAATTGGAAATTCATCAAGTCAAAAAGGGAGCAGGAATTGTACGACCTGAACACGGACCCAGGTGAACAAGAGAACTTGGCCGAAAAACATCCAAAACGTGTGGAAGCCATGAATGAAGCCCCCACGCAATGGCTGAAAGGAGTGACACCAGCATGACAGAATAGGTGACGGATGTATTTTCTGCGCCTGGACATTGAAACCGGTGTCAAATTTTGACCTTTTCGTAAATACTTGATATTCGAGGGCTTATGAAATGGGAATTTCGCAGAATCTGGAGATAACAGGTTGTTGGGTTGTAGAGGAGTTGTAGTGGTCAACTCGGCAAATTGGGGTCATTTTAGGGGCGTCTGTGCTCGGCTCAGTGCGCCCTGGTTGGCTGGTGGGACTGGTCCAAAATCTGCACTAATGGTTGAGCTTCGTAGCTCACAGTTATATCACTACTTGTCCTCCTTTGCTTGGCCATGAAACAGCTTTTTGGCGATCGCCCAGTTAGGCCTTCACGAAGCTCTACCCTATCGTAGCGAGCTGCTCTTTGTAAATCCTTCGTCCCTACACCGGGATTGTTGCTCATACCTCTTTCGGTAAGATATATGGGTGGCGGTATTGACGTGTCAAATAACCGTTCGCATCATCATCGTTTACGAACTTCTCGGCATGGGGATTAAACTCTAATTTTCGTCCGGTTCGAAATGAAATATTGGCAAGGTGACAAATCGAGGTGGACATGTGCCCTTCGAGAACGTCACAGTAAAGATCCTGCCAACGACGAGAACGAACGCAATCGATAAAATTCTCGAAATGGCTGACGGTTTCTACTTTACCTTCCCATTTCTCCATGGTTATAACCGGCGTGTACTTTCGATCCGGAAAACTGACATTCGACGCGTGATGATTCACACCGTCAGCGTCTACATCCGGAGACCGCGGAATAAATTCACCTTTAAATGCCTCGTATTCATTTGCCGAACTCATATATCCTTTGTTCGTGTAGAAGAAATTACCGGTTCCAAGAATTGCACCGATTGGATTGGTGTACAGATTCGTGACCTCGATGTCCATGCACGATCCGTCGGCGTATTCTACAATAGCCGTCTGCACGTTCGGCGTTTCCTGATCGGAATCCCACACATAAAGTCCTCCGTTAGTTTTATACCAATTTCATAGATCAGGAGTATCGTTCCACTGATAGATATTTTTAAACGTTTTTACGTTTTTTGCAAAGAAATTTTAAAACAGATAATGCTTGAGGCATTTATTGGATACAATAGCGGTGATTATGAGAATGATGAACGAGACACAGAGAAGTCCCTGCATGCTTATGTCGGTGGTGACCACCCTGGCGCTGACCGCGCTTACTATGTCTGCTCAAGCGAGACGGCAGCCGAAACCGCTTGTCGGTTTTCCAGTCGGTCCGAAGATGAACAAGATCGTACCGAAGCGATTCATAGTTGATCCTCCAACCATCGAGAACCTGGGTTTCCGATGGTACATCGAGGGTGACAGCAACCGGAACGCGTCGGTCACCGTTGAGTTTCGCAAAAAGGGACAAGCTCAGTGGAAGAACGCGTTGCCGATGCTGCGCGTTCATCATGAGGTGGTAAACCAGGTTTACGGGCCCTACCGCACGGGGAACCTATTTGCCGGAAGTGTGCTGTTTCTGGAGCCGGCGACGATCTATGAAATCCGGTTCACAATGTCCGATCCGGACGGCGGTGCACCGACTAAGCCCAAGATTGTAAGCGCAACAACGCGGGCCGAGCCGAGAGCCTTCAAAGGCGGACACACGATAAAGGGCTCTGCTGACAAGGGACTTTTGGCGGCTTTCAAAGAAGCGAAGCCCGGCGACGTGATTCTGCTTGCCCCCGGCGTCTATAAGGGACCGTTCGATTTGGAAAAATCGGGCACTGCCGAGAGACCAATCGTCATCCGTGGCCCCGCCGAGGGCGAAGCAATACTCGAAGGTGACGGCGTCGGCAGTAAGTCACGTATCGTGACACTCAACGGAACACATCACCTGAACTTTGAGAGGCTCACCTTCCGCGGCGCTCAGACGGCTATTTACGCCGCAAAGCCCGACGGGTCTGTTGGCCTGGTAGTCCACGGATGCAGGATTTACGATGTGGTGTACGGCATCAACACCGGTTGTGCGAACTCAAAGAACTGGTATATCGCAGACAATGAGATTGTCGGTATCAACACGACATGGTATCCGCGACCGCGTGAGACCTATATGAGTCCGGGCCATACCGGCGTCAACGTGTATGGCCAAGGTCACGTGATCTGCTACAACCGCATCACAAAGTTCAGCGACTCGGCCGCGATCTACAACTTCGGCCCACCTGTAGATGACGTGACCAAGCACTGCGTGAACATTGACTTCTACAACAACGATCTGTCCTGGGCGCAGGATGACACTTTCGAAGCCGATTACGGTTGCCACAACGTGCGATTCTACCGTAACCGATGCTACAACACGCACACCGGCATGTCCACTCAACCGTTCTACGGAGGCCCTGTCTATCTGATCCGCAACGAACTTTACGGAATCACCAGCCTCAGCTATAAGTTGAACAACTACCCCGCCGGCATCGAGGCCTACAACAACACGTCGTGTTGCGCCGGACCAGGCTTTCGTCCGCCTCCCATCTGGCAAAACGGGCACTTCAGGAACAACTTGATCATGGGCGGCTCGGAACACGCACTGATATCCGGATCGCCCACCGCCTACAGCACGATGGACTATAACGCCTACCGCCGTAACGAAACCGACCGGTTTATCAGTTGGAAAAACGACGAGGGAAAAGTTGGAAGGTATCGGTCCATTGAGAAATTCTTCGAAGCTACCGGGCTCGAAGAACACGGCATCATGGCCGATTATGATGTCTTTGTAGGCGCCGGGCCGCCTGAAAAGGGCAAGACCTGTGATCCCGGCGACTACGATCTGCGTCTGCGCAGCAGCGCTAAGGTAGTCGACGCCGGCATCGCCCTTCCACAAATCACCGACGGTTTCGCCGGCAGGGCTCCGGACCTGGGCTGCTACGAACTCGGCCAGGAACCACCTCACTACGGACCGCGGCTGTCGCGCTGAAATCAAACTTCACTTCTATGAGATGGTCGTGGGTTCCGCGAAACCGCCGGGTTGTTGATCATCTCCAGGATAAGTCCGTTCAGTTTAAACTCAGCACCAGGCACAGAACGAATGCGGAATGGCATCATGTCGTCTTTGCTTGGGATGGTTCACAACGGAAGCTCTGCGTTGATGGTGTCGCAGTAGCTGAAGATACACAGGATACTCTGGAGGGCTCAGAGCACGGCCTATACATTGGCACCGGCAAGCTTTGGGAGCCAGAGAGCTTCTTCTCCGGTCTAATCGACGATGTTCGCATCTACGACACTGCACTGACTGCAAAGTAAATCGAGAGGGTGGCAAATTGGGCCAGCTCAGAAAGAAACAAAGAATCCGATATGTCCAAGGGCCGGCAGCCTGAGACACTGTCAGCTCTTTCTTACGTGTGGCCCCGAAACCGTACATTGAAAACGTTTGCAATTTTTCGGTCCTCTATAATCCCTTGGCCGCGCGAATTAGGCCTGCCCGTCGGGAGAATCTGTACAGATCTATTGACTTGTTGCTGCACGGAATGGTGGAATGTGTTCAGTACCTAAATCTTGTACGGTACGTTGGCACCTGAGTTTAATGTCCTCACAGAATAGTCAGATATAGGTTAGGGCAAAAGTTTCCACTTATGCGATTGTATCACGTCACTGGTGAAAGAGTTAGGAGAGTGCAAAGAATCTATTGCACACAAATACCCGAACAAAAGAACAAATTGAGAGATTTTGCAGAAAGGAACAGATGTGGTCTTGCAATATTCAGATGTTGTGAGATGATATAGACAAACCTAAACGACCACTTAAGGTATATGGAGGTGTGCAAGTGTTATTCCGAAAGAGAAAACTCATTTCATCAGTTTGTCCAAAGACAGGTAATCGCCCTATATGCTTCAGGAAATATCTTTGTTTGATATGGTCGTTTCCTATTGTAGGTTTGGCATCGCTAATTTGGTTTTTGATACGTGTGGTGCCCAAACCTTCACGAGCGACTTATCCCTGCCAACGGGTTGCTTTTCCTCTTGCCTCAGGTTTTATTATTTGGCTTTTAGGTTTGGGATGTTCCGCTGTAGCCTTTCGTAAAGCAAGAAGCTCTTTTTCAGGTTCACGGTATCTTATCGGTGTCTTGTGTATAATAGTAAGCATCGGTTGCATATGGCTTACACTGCCCTTGACTGCTCAGAAACCGTTAAAGGCAGCCGACCCGCATCCTGTCAACGATCCCATAGGCGTCGCCAGGGGCATCCATCCCGGCCGGGTCGTTTGGGTGCATGACCCGAATGCAACAGACTGGGAAGGTCCGGGTATGGGCGACGGGTATTGGTGGCAAAGCAATAACACAGATCAGGCTGCAGTGGACAAGATGATGTCAAAGGCGATCCAGGCGCTGGCCGGGCAGTTGAACGAAGAAGCAGCATGGGATGCGATTTTCCGCTACTTCAATCAATCCAGAGGCAAGGAAAATGTGGGCTATCAGTTGGGGGAAAAAATCACCATAAAGGTCAATATGGTCGCTGTAAGTAACGTGGATGGGGCCGGCAACCAAACAGCTCATTTGGATTGGGTGAACACTTCGCCGCAGATGATCTTAGCGCTGTTGCGGCAACTGGTGAATGTAGTAGGGGTGGCGGAGAGTGATATTACGGTTGGGGATACGACGCAATTTTTTCCAAGTCACTATTGGGACCATTGTCACACTGAATTTCCCTACGTCCATTACCTGGCCAATAAAGGCAATTTGTCGCGAAGGGGCCCTGTGTCATCAAACGGCAAAGACTGTGAGGTTCCCTTTTATTGGAGCACCTCCGGTGCCAGTGGTAAAAGACAGGACTATCTTCCGGTCAGTTATGCTGAGGCGACTTATCTGATTAATTTTGCGTGTTTGAAAGGTCACTCCAGCGGCGTAACACTATGTGCAAAGAACCATTATGGTTCTTTCATTAGACTTCCTCCGGCCGCCGGCTACTATGACCTGCATTTGAGCCTGCCTAATCCGGAGTGGAGTCCGGGGACGGGACACTACCGCGCCCATGTAGATATTACGGGCCATCCTCACCTGGGTGGTAAAACCTTATTGAATTTGATTGATGGTCTTTACGGCGGATATTATTGGGAGGGAATGCCGTTTAGGTGGTATATGGAACCGTTTGGCGGGGATTGGCCGTCCAGCCTTTTTGCCTCACATGACCCGGTGGCGATTGATTCGGTGGCATATGATTTCCTACTACAGGAATGGCCAGACGTAGTCACGGGTGGAACCGGGGCACCCGGCAGCCTTGAGGGTGGTGCTGAGGACTATCTACATGAGGCGGCTCTAGCATATAACCCACCATCAGGAACGTTCTACGACCCTAATAATGATGGGGTCGGTCTGGCCAGCTTAGGGGTGCACGAGCACTGGAACAATCCTGTCGATAAGCAGTATTCTCGCAACTTAGGAACCGGTGACGGTATCGAGCTGGTGGTCCCGTCGTTTGCTACGGTGGATGGACCAATTGAGAACGTAACCAATGGCAAAAGATACGATTATTTTCGGTACGCTATTGGCGAAGCCAACCCAGGCGACCAGATAGTAGTCAGCCCGGGAATTTATAACGAACCAATCAACTTCAATGGCAAGAACCTAACGATTAGCTCAACTGACCCAGGCGACCTGGCCGTGGTGGCAGCTACTGTCATCGAGGGTGGCAATCAGGCCGTGATTTTTGCCAGAGGTGAGGACGCGAACTGTGTACTTGCTGGTTTCACTATTACCGGTGCAGTAACCGGCATCTACTGTTCCGGCGCATCGCCCACAATTGCCAACTGCTGCATTAGCGCTAATGCCGGTCCCGGTATCAGATTATCCTACAGTAGCAATCCGACCATCGCCAATTGCAACATTTCCGGCAACGCTGGTTGCGGCATTAAGATGACCAAACAAACGCAGGGACGATACATCCTCTACAATCATGCCACAATCAGCAACTGCGTTATCGCCGCAAATAACCAAGATGGTATTATGGGTGGCATGCCCAGCATCAGCAATTGTACAATCGCTGTAAATTTCCACCATGGCGTTTCTAGTCTCGAGCCGATGATCACAAATTCAATCATTTGTCTCAACAGCCTTGGTTCCGATTTCGTTCAGATAGAAAGCAACTCTGCCACAGTGACCTACACCGACATCCAAGGCGGCTGGCCGGGCAAGGGCAACATTGACACAGATCCATACTTTGTCGCGACCGGATTCTGGGATACAAATGGGACGCCTGAGAACTTAGACGATGATTTCTGGGTTGAGGGCGATTACCACTTGCAATCGCAGGCGGGGCGATGGGACCCGGTTAGCCAGACATGGGTTCAAGATGTGGTAACCAGCTCGTGCATTGACGCAGGCAACCCTGGTTCGGACTGGACTGCAGAACCACAGCCAAGCGGTGGACGCATAAACATGGGGGCTTATGGAGGCACTGCAAAGGCAAGCAAAAGTCCTATTGACTGAGCGCCATTGCCTGATTTGGAGATCACTGTTTACCGTTGCCTTGAGGGTAAGGACAGCAAGCTGGTCTGATTGATGACGTTCGCAATTTTGACATGGCGCTGAGTGCAGAGGAAATAGCGGTCCTGGCACAGTAAACCACCGCAGAAAACAGAATGCCCATAGCATTCAAAGGGCTGGCAGCTTGAAACACTGTCAGCTCTTTTCGTTTGGAATCGTCCATTGAAAACGTTTACAAATTTTGCTACTTTTATAAAACACTGATGCTACATGGTTTATGGAATGGGAATTTTGAACATTTTTCTCGAATTGGTAGATAAAGAGCCGGCCAGTTGTAGGTGCGCCACGCAAGCTGATGTGGGCAAGCTGGAGAATCCAGCCTGGTCAAAGTCTAACCAGCAGGCCAGAACCGGACAATTGACACGACAGGACCTGTAATGGCTTCCGCCATCACGCACCTACTGGGTCGCAACCTTGTCGGCTGCCCCTACATTCTAAAGCTCCATATTTGCATTTTGCACCATCAAATGCTATAATACCTGTTGAATCGATTTCCATGGTTCCCTTGCAGTGGTCCGATGCCCGTTTGAGAAGCGCAAATCTTCCGGATGAGAGCCAAAAATCGGGATAGTCAACGAATTTTATAAAATTTGGGGAACGTATCGTGAAAATGCAAAGACGGCAATTCATAAAAGGAGCGGTTGGTATTTCAACGATGGCGACACTGTCCTTTCAGGCAACCGAGGCCCTGGCGGCGAAAAAGGATAAAGAGAAAAAGGAAAAGAAGAAAAAGGATGAGCTGGCGGGCAATCTGAAGCTACTGAATCAATGGGGCGAACAGCCCGCCAAAATTCAGCGTCTATACGAGGCTGCATTTAAAGTCCTGGAGGCCAAACCCGATGCTGCGTATGCAGATGTTGCAGCCGATAGTCAGATCCGGCGGCTCTGTGCCAATTATGGGATCGTGCATCTCGGCGGCCCGATGCTGGGGACCGTCAGTTCCCAAGGAGCGAGAGTATGGATCCGCACGCTGCGACCGGCAAAGGTCGAGGTGCAGGTGACGGTAAACGGCCAGGTGAGCTCATTCGGCCCTGTCAAGAGCACGCTGGAAACTGACCTGAGCGCCATTGTCCCAGTAACAGGTCTCAAGCCGGCAACCAGCTACCCGTATCGTGTGCTGGTCGATGGCAAACTCATAGACATTCCAGCGCATGCCGCCATCACTACATCGCCGAGTGAATCGAGTCCGGGAAAAGTCCGTATAGCTTTCGGCACATGTCCGCACAGGTGGGGACTGGGGAATCAGAAACAGTGGACTCTCATTCGCCGGCGGAAACCGGCGGCTATGCTGCTGGGCGGCGATATCGCCGTGCAGGACAGGATGAACCATTGCGGGCTGCACCGTGCCGACTACCTTTTGCGCGACTTCTTCCCAGCCTGGCAGGATTTTAGCGCAGCAGTGCCGGTCTGCGTGACCTGGGACGACCACGATTACTTCGACAACGACCTGTGGGGTGTGCCGAAAGGCTACACCCGGCGGGACAAGGAAGGCGTGTGCGACGTGTTCCGTCGGGCCTGGAACAATCCCTCTTACGGATTCGGCGATGAGCGGCGCGGCGTATTTCTTCGCACGCGCATCGGCCCATGCGACGTTATCATGACAGACAACCGGTACTTTCGTGAAGGCAAGAAGGGTTCGTTCTTAGGCGATGACCAGATGAAGTGGCTGGAAACACAACTGCTCGATTGCAAGGGGCCGTTCATCATCCTGTCGTGCGGAACCATGTGGAGTGATTACGTTTCAAATGGAAAGGATTCGTGGGGAGTGTGGGACCCCGAAGGGCGTGAGCGGATCTTCAAACTGATCGAGAAGCACCGGATCGGGGGCGTCCTGCTGATTTCGGGTGACCGGCATGGCGCACGCGGATTCCGCATTACGCGACCGTCAGGATTCAGCCTCTACGAATTCGAAGCGGCAAGCCTGGGCGGCAGGAAAGGCCCCGCGGTGACGAAGCCTGAGTGGGATACACAGTTCTATGGTATCGCCAGCAAGTACGCCTTTGGCGAGTTCACAATCGATGCCACGGTACCCGATCCTGAAGTCACATTCCGGTTGATTCAGGACGACGGCACAGTTGTCCATGAACTGAAACTGACGCGCAGCCAACTGACACCTCCGGGCAATTGATGCCACCCATTCAGAGAGGTATGAATCGAAGACTTGAAGCGTAGTTGAAAAAATGAAAGACTTGAACATGAATTGTGTGAAAGGGAATGGATAAGATGAAAAAAGACCAGTTCAGTAAACTCGTAATATTGCTGTTGGTTTTGGCTTCGAATTCATTCCTTGAAGCTCATGGCCAATCCGGCCGGGAAATTCTGGAGCAAACCGGCGTCAAGGGTGGACTGATTGTCCACATTGATTGTGGCGACGGCCAGCTGACGGCCGCCTTGCGGGACAATGAACGATATATCGTTCACGGCTTGGATACCAACACGAAGAACATCAAAACCGCTCGTCGCTATATTCAATCGCTCGGTCTTTACGGCCCCGTGTCTGTCCAGCCGTGGAATGGGCTGGCGCTTCCTTACGCCGACAACCTGGCCAGCCTTGTGGTTGTGGATAAGCCCAATCGTGTTTCCATGAACGAAGTCATGCGCGTGCTGCGACCGCTGGGAGTGGCCTATGTCAAGTCCGGCGGCAAATGGATAAAAACAACCAAGCCCTGGCCTGACGAGATCGACGAGTGGACGCACTGGCAGCATTCCGCCGATGGGAATGCAGTTGCTCGCGACAAGGTGGTCGACTCCCCTCGTCGCATCCAGTGGGTTGCTAATCCGGTCTGGCAGCGCCATCACAATTTGGTGCCGAGCACCAGCGCCATGGTTTCTTCCCGAGGCCGGATGTTCATTATCGAGGATGAGGCACAGACGAGCGCAAATGCCGGGGAACTGCCTGATAACTGGTACCTGGTGGCCCGGGATGCCTTTAGCGGAGTTCTGCTGTGGAAAAGGCCTATAAAAGAATGGGGGTGGAAAACCTGGAATACGGCCTGGGAGGGACGTTTTAATCAGCCGCCGCAGTTGCCCAAGCGTCTTGTTGCTGCGGGAGATCGCGTCTACGTCACTTTGGGATTCAGTGCTCCGGTATCCGAAATCGATGCTGCCACGGGCAAGGTTCTAAGGGTTCTCAAGGGCACGGAGCGCACCGATGAGATTATCCATCAGGACGGTAAACTCGTCCTGTCGATAGGCCATGAAGCCCCCAAACCGAGCGAAGACAGAAAGGAGGCTGTCAGAAGAAATGTCTGCGTAATCGATTTGGAGTCAGGGAAGAAACTCTGGGATAAGGGAGCATACTCCGGGCTTCAGGCAAAGACCGATGGTGCCTCACCGTTTGGGCGTCTGGAACTGGTCGCCGGCAAAAAGCAGGTGTTTCTGATGGATCAAAGTGCAATCGTGAGCCTGGACCTGGGCACAGGCCGACAGAACTGGCAGATTGCTCGTCCTAAGGCCAAGGAATACCTGATAACCAGTTATTTCATCCGCTACAGCGATCAATGTGTGCTTGTATATCAGGATGGTGTGGTTCTACTGGCACAGCCCACTTGGGAACCGAAGAGGGGTTGGCACAGCTTTCCTGGTACCCTGTACGCCTTCAGTGCTGTGGACGGCAAACTGCTCTGGAAGTACCCCTACGGCGGATGGTCTCACAACTGGCAACCTGATGTGTTTGTGGTCGATGGCAAGGTCTGGATTCACGAGCATACGATTGTCGAGGATAATGACTGGAGGACGGGACACCGTCTGGACAAATCAAATATCGACTACTTCCTCATCGGGCTTGATCTGCAAACCGGCAAAATCAAACGAAGATTCTCCACCAACAAAACACTCCAAACCGATCACCACCACCGCTGTTATCGCGCAAAGGCGACAGAGCGGTTTTTCATAGCTTCACGTCGCGGGGCGGAATTCATCAACTACGAGACGGGGCATAACAGCCTTAATCACTGGGCGCGTGGTGCTTGTCTGCACGGATTTGTGCCCTGCAACGGGATGCTCTACCTGACTCCGCACCCATGCATATGCTATCTCAATACCAAACTCAACGGGTACTACGCATTGGCCCCCAAATCGGAACGCGCAGCTTCGGCACAGACAACTGACATCGCAGCCTTTGAACTCGGTCCAGCATATGAGCAAGCCGATGCCGGCAAAAGTGCGACAGCAAATGCAAACGATTGGCCGACCTTCCGTCACGACCCTTCCCGCAGTGGCTCGACGAGAGCTTCTGTGCCACACAGCCTCAAGTTATGCTGGGAAGCTGCTGTGGGCGGAAAACTTACCCCGCCGGTGGTCGCCGGGGGCAAGGTCTTCGTCGCGTCGATTGACGAGCACAGGGTTGTTGCGCTGACCGAAAGCAATGGCAGGCAAGTTTGGGACTTCACCGCAGGAGGACGCGTTGATACACCACCGACCATCTACAAGGGATTGGTGTTGTTCGGATCAGCAGACGGTTGGGCATATTGTCTGCGCGAATCGGACGGCCAGCTTGTGTGGCGCCGCAGACTGGCACCGGAAGCACGCCTGATTGGAGCTCGCGACCAGTTGGAATCAGCCTGGCCCATCCACGGCAGCATCCTGGTCAAAGATAACATCGCCTACGTGGCTGCCGGGAGATCTTCATATCTGGATTCGGGAATATTCCTCTACGAGTTGGATCCGGTAACCGGCACGATTCTTAAGAAACGAATTCTTTACAGCCCCGATCCCGAAACCGACGAGATGATCCCGCCGGACATATTTGTCGACAGAAAAACCCTTCAAGGCACGAAATCCGACATTCTGGTGAGTGCCGGCTCAGGCATCTTCATGCGCGCCGAAAGAGTATTTGGCGACGACACGAATCCCATGCCTTATCTTTTCGCGGGCGGCGGATTCCGTGATGAGAATTGGTTCAATCGTGTGAGCTGGGAGATAGCCCCGGTAGGAAAATCCCAGCTACTGGTGTTTACAGATCAGAGGGCTTACGGAGTTCGAGCGTACCTTAGCAAAGGTCCGGCAAAAAGCTTTCAGCGTGGGAACAAGGGTCACGGATTGTGGGCTGGAGAGTTGAATTTGGCGCCACTAAGCCAGCCAGATTCCAAAAACAAGGTCAAGGAACTCTGGTCAGAGAATGTGTCAGTACGCTTCAATGCTTTAGCAGCCGCCGGTGAAATCCTCTTTGCCGCTGGAGCAATTGATACCATTGACCCGTCAGATCCTCTTGCCCCGTTCGAAGGACGTGCCGACTCTAAGCTGTGGGCGGTTAACGGCAAAGACGGACGCAAGCTGAGTGAATACTACCTGGAAGGTTCCCCGATCTACGACGGAATGGCTGTTGCCGAGGGACGAGTATTCGTAGCAATGAAAACCGGCAAGGTGCTCTGTTTTGCCTCGACCGAAGAAATGAGAGATGTCACGCAGATAGAAGAAACTTCAGAATCGCCTGGTCATACAAGAACATATGTCATTTCTGATCCTCAGGATATAGAAGACGTTGCCTTACGTGACCGTGAATTTGCAGATTGGAATTTTGGCGGCGGCATCGTGCTTGAAGCGGGATATATGCCAGGACTGTATGAAGAACATCATTGTGTTAGCCTATTGCGTTTTGACTTGTCACGGCTGCTATGTGAAAAGGTTCAAGCTGCAAAAGTCCGGCTTTATAAACCGAAATGCACTGTCCAAATGAGGTCAGCAAAAATTGGCATTTATCAGCTTACCTCAGCGAATACCGATTGGACAGAAGGCACCTCGCTATGTGAAGAAGAAGCTGCGGCGAGTTGCTGGTCTCATCTGAGAAAAGAAAAAACCTGGGCCGGTGCTAAGGGATGTTCCCGGAAAGGAGTTGATTTCTTAACGCCGGTTCTCGATATTCAAACAGCTCCAGATGACTGCGGTCAATGGCTGGAATTCGATATTCCAATTGAGTTAGTACAGCGATGGCTCGATCATCCTGAGCAGAATTCGGGGCTTTATATTAAGCCGATGAATGAAAAGATGGAATGGGGCGATCATGTTTATTTTTACTCGAGTGAGCACTCCTCAGGTAAGGGACCGCAGTTGGTGATTGAAGGTACGCCTGGTAAGCCAAAAATTAAAACGGAAAAACAAGTTCGTAAGAAACGAAAACATATGTTTCCACCCTCGGACACTGTATTTGATAAATGGCTTGCTGAAGCAGATAATCGCTATGTCCGCTGGACCAAAGAATGTAATATGACCCGCGAACAGGCGAAAATAATCTACTATTATGATGTGACTGTAAGGGGTGAAATGCTCATGCCCAACTGCCGCGTTCCCCTGACAGAGTATATTGTCCGGTTGGACACGCTCATTCCCAAAGGCGATGAAAAAGCTGCGCGGGATATTCTGAAAAACGTGCGAAAACGTCTCCTTTATTGGGAATACATTCGTGAAGCCAATTGGTACGATGCCGGACCTTTGGCAGATGTGCTGACCCCACTTCAATTAGGTACGCTTTGGGGAAAATGCATCTTTGGCAACATGTTGAAAAAGCATGGTAATTCATCCTGGAAGCGATTATCACCGGATGAGTTGGAAACCGAAATCGAAAGCACTGTAAAGAAAACCAGGGAACGATTGGAACTCACAACAGAGCAGGCAAAAATTATTGACCCGCTTGTCGCCAAATATGAACGGCTTGAACATGAGTATGTTGAGAACTTTATGGATGATCTAATGAAGATTCAAGAGTTCATCAAACAAGGCCGGGATGATGAAGCGATGTTCAACCTTGTTAAAAGTTTGCACATGAACCATGAGTTGTTTCTTTATTTTCAGTCGTGGTATAATACACCCCGCTGGTCCCTTTATATGGAACAGGCGGCACCTATTCCACTCGCGAAAATATTCGCCAATGGAAGAAGAAAAGAATACAATCCAGAGCGAACACAGCGTCAAATTGACCATGCAAAGAAATATTAGCTTGAACCTGATCGAATAGGGGCAGGGGATCGTTCAGCCGGAGGCCATCTAATCTCTCTTTTAGTGATTGCCGGTAATATTAGAGAATTCGATAAAGATAAAAATAGTCAATACTCCAGACGTGTGCAGGCTGTTTGCGATTGGTTCGGGCTTACTAATCTACTGAGGATGAGTGCGTATTAGACAGCAGTTTCGCATAAGTTTTTTTTCTTGAAGTGAAATGGCTAATTTGGTATAAAATAGTTGGTGTGTTCTGCGGATTGTGGCCTTCTGGTCAACAGAATGCTTGTGCTTTCTTGATAGAGGAGTTACCGCCGAAAGAAGTATTGCCAAGTCGTAGAAAATCGTCCTGCGCGGACGTATAGAATAATATAGTGAGTGTGAAGAACTGCTGTCGGTCATTTTGTTCGAAGGAGGCTAATTATGTGTAAGAAACTGATCTCTCTGGCATCCCTTATTATGGTGTTTGGTTTAGTCGGTAATGTAGCGGTTGTGAACGCCGACACAAACTGGACCGGTGCGGGCGCCGACGACCTCTGGAGCACAGCGGCTAACTGGAGCGATGGTGTTCCCGATGAGACTGATGTGGTAACAATCGCATCGCCCCCGGAACAGGGGCCGGTTATTGATGGGACGGTCGCGGCGATCTGTGCCGCGGTAGACGGCCCTGGGCATGAGTCGCAGGGCAACAACTTAATGGATATCACCGGAGGCAACTTCACTATCGTTGGTGACTGGAGCATCGCCAAGAAAGGTTCCGCCATAGTGAATATCAGCGGCGGTACTATAGACATCGGGGACGACTTAAACATAGGCCCTAAGGCCGGAGAGATGACTTTCAATATGACCGGCGGTGTGGTTAATGTTTCCAATAGCTTGATCGTGGCGAGGAAAGGTGGGGCCGTAGCCACCTTTAATATGTACGGTGGCACTATTAGCTGTGGCGATTTTCAAATAGCTCCTCAAGATACCGACACTAACGGAGTAGCAAATCTATATGGCGGAACTATTAACGCCGGCGCGATTCAAATAGCAACGGAAGGCGGCACGGGCTTATTAGACCTCCAGGGAGGTACGCTGGTAATAAATGCCGATGCAAGAGATGTTCTCACCGAGTATATTAACCTCAGCAAGATTGTCGGCTACGGCGGAGCAAACGCAGTATCGGTAACGTATGATGAAGGCGCCGGTATCACAACAGTAGTGGCTGCCGAAGCAGCGCTGGCCTCTGATCCGAGTCCCGCTAATGGGGAAAAGGATGTGCTTCCTGATTTAGTGCTTAGCTGGACACCGGGAGGGTCTGCTGACCAACATGATGTGTACTTCGGAACGAGTTTCGACGATGTGAACACTGCCACCAACCTGGACCCGATGGGGCCGGATAAGGTGTACAGAGCCCGCCAGAATATTAACAGCTATGCGGTTCCCGAAACCTTGGATTTTGGGCAGACTTACTACTGGCGCGTCGATGAGGGCGATGTCGCCGCTGCCCGGTGGGACAGAGGTGATATCTGGCAATTTACGGCCGAGCCTTTTGCTTATCCCATCGAGAACATCACCGCCACAGCTTCCAGCAGCGCTATAGCTAAAGGGCCTGAAAATACCGTCAACGGCTCGGGACTGGATGACAGTGGTTTATTGCACGGCAAAGATGGTGACGATAATATGTGGCTGAGCAGTAGCGAACCGGACGGGGCCTGGATTGAATATGAGTTTGATAAGGCATACAAACTGGACCAGATGTGGATATGGAATTATAACGGAGCTGGCTTGAATGTTGCTTATGGGTTGAACAATGTTACCATTGAGTATTCAACCGATGGCACCAACTATACGACTCTGGGTACTACTCATGAATTTCTCATAGCTCCAGGCGCAGATGATTACGCACATAATACCACTGTGGATTTTGGCGGTGTGGTGGCAAAGTACGTCAAGATTACCGCTAACAGTAACTGGAGTAATGGCATAACGGATCAGTACGGTCTGAGCGAGGTCCGCTTTTTACACATACCAATGCGCGCGAGAAAGTCTTCCCCTGACTCGGGGGCCACAGATGTGAACCTGGATGCGGTCCTTAGCTTTAGAGCAGGAAGAGAGGCAGCCGAGCACGATGTGTACTTTAGCTCTGACGTGCAGGCTGTGATAGATGGCACCGCCTATATTGATACGGTGAACCAGACCAGCTATGATGCCGGAACACTTGAGTTGGGCAGGACTTACTATTGGCGAATCGATGAGGTCAATAACCTGGAGACCCCCACAACGTGGCAAGGCCACATCTGGAACTTTGAGACGCCCGAGTATCTTGTTGTGGACGATTTTGAGGATTACAACGATTATCCGCCCGATGAGATATTCAGCACGTGGATAGACGGATGGAATGTCCCGGAAAACGGCTCCCTGGCAGGCAATGCCGAGGCACCTTTCGCTGAGACCGTGATCGTTCACGGCGGCGATCAGTCGATGCCAATGTTCTACAACAACACTCTTGGCGTAACATATTCGGAGGCCGAGCGCACCTTTGCTGTTGGGCAGGATTGGACAAAGCATGGCGTTAAATCATTGTCACTGTGGTTCCACGGCGATGCGAGCAACACTGCTGAACCGATGTATGTGAAGGTCAACGACTCCAAGGTTGTATATGGCGGCAATGCGGACGACATAAAGCAAGCCTCGTGGCAACAGTGGAATATCGATATGGCATTGTTCGGCGTGGACCTGACCAATGTCACGAGGCTCGCTATCGGCTTTGGCGACGAGACGAATTTGACACCCGGCGGTTCGGGCATAGTATACTTTGACGACATCAGGCTGTATCCGCTTCGAGAGCCGGAAGGGGATTTAACCGGCAATTAATTGGATGGTTGACATGGCGGATTTGCATCGATTTGGGGCCTGTACCGATTGACTCGGCACGGGCCCCGTTTGTTTGTGTGCCCGGCAGGGCGCAGATTTGTCAGAATATCTTGGACCAGTCCCACCAGCCAACCAGAAACGCACTGGGCCGCCCACGGATGGCCCATAAATATGGCCCCATTTTCGCGAGTTGACCACTACAACCACAACACAACCCAACACCCCGTTATCTGCCAAATCGAGAAAATTCCCATTCCATAAACTCTGTAACGCCAAGGGATTATAGAAAAAACAAAGATTGGTAACGTTTTCAATATCCTCTTCCAAACAAAAAGAGCTGACAACACTTTCGAGATGCCAGCCCTTGAGCTTTTTCACCTCAGATATTACCTACTATGGTTTCACGGCCCGGTTGTAGATGCGGACGTCGTCGATCAGGCCGGACAATGATGCAGCGTCCTTGGCAACCTCAGTTCCGTCAACGTATAAATGCCTGTACGAGCCATCCCACACAAGACCTATCCGGTGCCAGTTGCCGTCGCTTATGATTGCCGGAGACAACAAAGGACCACCACTAGACCCTATACAAGCGTGACATCTTGAATTTTATTTTGCATTGCTTGACA
>CAYQKF010000068.1:0-26819 GCA_964417935.1 uncultured Pirellulales bacterium | reverse complement strand
ATGCCTTCTTCTATACAGTGGGACATCCCAATAGTAACATTAAAGAAGCAACATCTGGAAGAATTAAGGTATTTATCGTACCCATCGCAGGGCCGGGCATAGATAAGATGCTTACAAAGTATTCCTACTACGCGGAATCGACAATAGCTCATTCTTTTTATCCCTACGCAAAGAATACCCAAGATATTGCGACAATCGGCGTAAAGGCGACCTTTGTTACATCAAAAAATGTGAACGAGGGTATTGTTTATGCTATAACAAAAGAGGTGTTCGATAATTTTGAAGATTTTAAATCTCTACATCCTGCTTACGAGGTGCTGACAAAAAAAGACATGCTGAAGGGGCTTTCCGCTCCAATTCACAAAGGCGCCTTAAAATACTATAGAGAGGCCGGCCTTGATAAACAAATAGACCCGAAACTCATAATTGATTAGATGCCTTTAAGAAACGAGAGAAAAACCGATAGACGCATCATTGCTGCTATCTCAATAGCATGGGCTTTGTTTCAATTAGCATTACCGCGTTTGATAATATTAGACAGCACAACGGTAAGGGCGGTTCACCTAACTTTTGCCATAACGCTCGTATTCCTGACCTACCGTGGCAGGGCTAAACGAAAGTGGAAAGCAGACTTCACCGACGCAGCAAGCCATATCCCACTTATTGACTATATTCTGGCGGGATTTGCGTGTCTTTCTGTGCTGTACTTTGTTTTTGGCTGGACGGGCATAACAATGCGAGCGGGCCTGCCTATTCGGAGGGATGTTGTTATAAGTGTTATACTAATCGTCCTTTTGTTAGAGGCGACAAGGCGTGCGATTGGACCTGCCCTTGCCATTATTGCCATTCTGTTCACACTCTATGCCTTCTTAGGCCCTTATATGCCGTCGATATTTGCCTTTCGGGGCGTGTCACTGCGAAGGTATCTCAGCCAGATTGCTCTATCCACGGAAGGGATTTATGGTATCCCACTTTATGTTTCCGCCAATACGGTTTTTCTGTTTGTGCTGTTGGGCTCAATGCTGGATAAAGTCGGGGCCGGACATTTTTTCAATGACCTTGCGCTCTCTTTACTTGGTCGATTTAAGGGCGGTGCAGCAAAGGCTGCCGTTGTCTCAAGCGGATTAACAGGTCTTTTCTCAGGCTCAAGCATTGCCAATGTTGTTACAACGGGGACCTTTACGATTCCCTTAATGAAGAAGGTCGGCTATCCAGGAAAGATTGCAGCGGCAACCGAGGTTGCTGCAAGTACAAACGGCCAGTTAATGCCTCCCATAATGGGAGCAGCGGCATTTATTATCGCAGAATATTTAGGCATTGATTACCTTGATGTTGTTAAGGCCGCCGCCGTTCCTGCCTTTGTGTCTTATTTTGGCCTGTTTTATATCGCGCACCTTGAAGCCTCAAAACTCGGAATGAAAGGCCTGCCAAAGTCGGACATCCCCAAATTTCTGACCGTGCTGAAAAGTGGATTTTATTACCTCATCCCCCTGATTGTTTTGATATACGAATTGATAATTATGCGTCACACCCCAAACCTGGCGGCTTTCAATGCAATACTTGTCCTGATTGTGATTGTCTTTGTACGGGAAATCATCAAAGCGATAAAGAATGGCACTGCCGTTATAAAAGCCACGATTAAAAGCGTCAGCGCCATAGCTGAAGGATTAATCGCAGGTTCGAGAAATATGCTCACTGTCGCATTAGCAACTGCTACTGCGGGTATTATTGTTGGCATCGTTTTCATGGGGCCAAGTGGCATGGTTGTTGAGATTGTAACAAGACTTTCTTTCGGTTATATATTCCCTGTGTTATTAATAACGGCAATTGCAAGTCTGATACTTGGAATGGGCCTGCCAACAACGGCAACATATATTGTTATGGCAACAATCACAGTCCCTGTAATCAGAGAACTAAGTCCCGTAAACGGTGTTGGTTTTATCCTTATCCCACCAATAGCTGCTCATTTGTTCTGTTTCTATTTCGGTATTCTTGCCGATGATACCCCGCCCGTAGGACTTGCTGCCTATGCTGCCGCTGCTATTGCGAAATCCGACCCCATAGCAACGGGGATACAGGGTTTCATATATGATTTAAGGACCGCCGTTATTCCCTTTATGTTTGTCTTTAATGCCGAGCTTGTTCTTTACGGAATCAATAGTTGGCCTCAGGCACTGCTCATTTTTGTAATGGCGATATTCGGAGCGTTTGCCTTTACAAATGCCGTCCAGGGCTGGTTCATAACAAAGAATAAGTGGTATGAAATTCCCTTGTTTCTGAGCGCATCACTTATATTGTTTTGGCCCGCTATCGTAACGAAGATTTTCAATTTTGATTATAATCTTAGATACTATATGTACTTTGTTGGAATAGCCATCTACGGTTTATCTTACCTTATCCAGAAGCTAAGACTCAAGTTTGCTCTGTAAAGAATTCTTGTATTTGTTTGCCATCCACAACCTGTGTATAAGGCTGCTACCCAGCCGTCACGCAACTTAATGACTTGACAATAAAGGACTTACAACCGCTTTGTGCCTAATGCCGGCCTTTTGCTTTTAATTGGGCGAAAACCTGCCAAAGTTTTTTCAAATTTTTTCAAAAAAGTCCTCAAAATTATATCAACATACTGCGTGGCATCTTCGCTGCAGGTAATAGTAATAAAATGCAGTGTTTTTATGCACAAGATTTATTGGTTTTGGAGCAATTATTCGTAGAAACTATGGTTTTTTACCTAAAAGTTAAGTTATGAAATTTCTTATTGTTTAGGACAAACGATGTTGAGAAAGGAGGTAAGTATAATGTCGCAGACTTTATATGATTAATAAATCGTTTAATGTGTTGATATGTTACCACAAAAAAAATTTTTATTGTAGGTAAATCATTTGTAAATCAAACACCAAAATGTGATAATTTAGAAAAGGAGATGTAGTATTATGAAAAGGTCACTAATCATTACAATAGTTTCCGTTTTGGGTCTTTTCGCCCACATTTGTATCGCAGATCAGTGCATGTGCTGGAGAGAGCTTGAATGGGGTTGGTGCCATAATTGGGATTGTGATCCTGATGGTGACCCTAATGACCCTGATACAACTTGGCGGGAGGGGTCAGGCTGTCCGCCAGCATACTGTGAGGATGTCAACGATACCAATCTCTACTGCAGCGAGACATGGCTTGTTCAATATTGGTGTGCGAGTGGCAAAGTATACTGGGACGAAAACTGTGCATACTATAAAACTAAATTTGTCGTATTTTACACGGGTCCGTGGGCGACATCTGTTTCAGATCAATGCTTAGATTAGTGCGGTGTTAGAGTTAAATTATGGTTGTCATTTTTGTGTAAACAGGAACTCAGAGCTAACGGTGCGTCTGAATTCCATATTAAGTATTAGAAGGCTGACTCTTTTATCATGTGCATCAGAGCCACGGTGTTTCTAACTATATATGACTATAACGAAGTTAGGCCTCATGCTTACCAAAATTGATACTATTTTCGTTTCTTATGCTTAGAACCGTGTTAAAGTTATTCATATTAAAAAGGGGAAACATTATGAGAAAATTAAAGTGTTATGCAGTTCTTATGTCTTTGAGTTGGACTGCTGTTTGTTTTGGTACTTATAGTCCCGAGGATTTAAAGGAATCAATCAGATCTCGTTTAGCATCTCTTCAGAACATAATCGTAGAATACAAGGCAAACACAACATATACACCACCACAAGAAGACGTAGAACGTGCAGAAAAGCTAAATGAAACCCGGAAATCAAAGGGTACAGTTGTTGTGATATTGAGTGGATCCGATAAGAGAGATACGAGTTTCTCTTTCCTCCGTGGAAAAGCGAAGTATGTAAATAAGTTTGTAGAGACAAACTACGCTGGGGGACTTACTGGGCGTCCGAAATTAGAAGTACAAGCCTTCCCAGGTTCAAGAGCAGAGCTCTTGAAAAAGGACGCTCTTGGGTACAGGGGGATCATCACTGAAAGAATACGATTGCCGGACTCAGAAGTAGAAATTGGCCTGGGTATGAGAGGATGGGGACAAAATGGCTGGTTAGTTGATGATCTACTAAAGGAAATGTCAGTTACTGTTTTAGACGGAAATACAGCTAGTCTGGAATATGTTGACCCAAAAGGTGTGAAACACCGCTGGTTGGTTGACCAAGAATTGGGGTGTGCTTTAAAACATTATGAGAGGATATTAACCAAAATCAATAACAAATTGAACCACGTGATGACTATGGAGGATTTTAAAAAGGTAGATGGTCTTATGCTCCCCCATAAAATGACCTTACGCGCACTTAATAATCCAGGGGAGCAGCCGCTTATATTGAAAGAAGTAGCCATCGAAGTAATTGAATACAAACTAAATGATCCTCAAAACATTCAGGAACGCTATCACATAAAATGGCCTGAAGGAACAATCGTACACGACAGAATATTGGAAACCACTTATATCTCTGACGGTACTGGCCTCCAGCCTCAGGGATATATCAACAGAAAAACTCTTGATCCGGAATCTACTCTACTCAAACCTATCATCGGGGGCAATGTAACCAGCATTAAGAAGTCCACACATAAGGAGCTTTTTATCCCGAAAGTGCAGATTGCTCTTAAGAAAAATCAACCTTTTATTCTCGACCTAGCTCACGCTAAGCTCTTGAGCATTCCGATTAACAACGAACTTTATAGCAAGAAAATCCATAGGCATTTGATAAAATCAGGTAGAGGGGACCTCGCCTGGGATGGCTCATTGGTAACACTTCGCAAAGCTAAAGCTTTGACTGTCTCGCAAGAATCACATCGGCCCTTAAAATGTACGCCCGGCAGATGGTGCAACTGGGACAGGCTCCCTGACAAAGTGGATTTGCCGTACTCAGTCCTTGTGGTTACAAATGAGGATATAGATTATCTAATAACCATTCGGAAGATCGAATCCGACGGAATAAGAATTATCTATAAAAAGCTCAATCCTGACGAAGTCAAATCCTATCTCCCAGCCAGGAAAAAGATGTAGGCTGGATATGACGGTGGACGAATGGCCGGCAATGAGCGACCAACGACGAGCAACGAATTACGATAGATGACATACGATAGGGTCATTACTCAAAATCCAATTCGAAGCTGTAAACACGGTCTTCCAATTGGCTGCGAATCTTACAGCCGCTTTTATGCAGCACCGCCATCATCGGTTTGTTATCTATCAGAACCTCAGCAGTGAAACCGGCGATGCCGTTGCGTTTCGCAATGGTAACGAGATACTTCAGCAAAAAGGTTCCAATACCGCGGTTCTGCCACTGGTCGCGAACAATGAAGGCCACCTCGGCGCGATTAGTTCGTGGATTCAGATAGTAGCGCCCGATGGTAATAATCTCTTCGCCGTGTGCTTCAGGTAAAGTCCCGACAATCGCCATATCGCTTCGGTAGTCGGTATATAGGAAATTCAGGACCTCCTTCTGTGGTAGTCGCGTTATATTTGACATAAAACGGTAGTGTATGGTCTGCTGGGAGAGCGAGTAGAAGAGGTCTCGCATTCGCCTCTCATCAGTCGGATGCATAGTACGGAAGTTTACTTGCATTCCGTCTTCCAGCACCATCGAGGTCTTCAATTCCTGTGGGCAGATAAATACTTTCCCTTCGACGGCCGCCAAATCAGAACTAAGGTAATTATCTTCGATGGCCTCTTTGAGTAATTCGGCGCGAAATTTTGGATGTGCGATGCTGATAAGTGCCAAAGCCCGTTCCCGCAGACTTTTTCCATAAAGGTAGGCAACGCCGTATTCAGTAACTACATAATGCACTTCACAGCAGGTAGCAGCCACGCCGGCGTGGCGACTAAGATGAGCAGCGATCCGTGAGATAGTGTCGTGACTCCGAGTGGACTCCAAGGCGATAATCGATTTGCCTCCGGAGGCCCTGGCAGCGCCGTGAGTAAAGTCCATATGACTGCCCAGGCCGGAGAACCCGGATTCCAGCGAACGGGCACAGACCTGTCCCGTTAAGTCGACCTCTTGTGCAACGCTGATGGCAACCATGTTATGCTGCCGGCTTATAAGGTAGGGGTCACTGACATACTCAGCGGGCCGGAAAGAGAAAACAGGATTTCCGTCAATATAATCATAAAGCTTGCGTGTGCCCATGCACAAACTCGCTACTATCCTGCCGCTGTCGATATTTTTTCGCGCTCCCGTTATCACCCCGGACTCAACCAGGTCAATGACAGCCTCAGAGAGTACTTCCGTGTGAATTCCGAGGTCGCGTTTGTCTTTTAAGAACTCGACCACTGCCAGTGGAATGCGCCTGATTCCTAACTCCACTGTGGAGCCGTCCGGAATGAGGGCTGCTACATACTCGGCGATGCGGCGGGATGTCTTCGAGGGCTCAGGCAGCGTCGCTTCGAGAATGGGACTCTCACCCGGCACGAGAATGTCGATGTCGTGGACGTACAACTGGCTGTCTCCCATGGTCCACGGCATCTTCGGATTTATCTGGGCGATGACAAAGCCGGCGTTCTCGGCGGCGCTCCTGGTGATATCGACAGAAATCCCCAGAGAGCACATTCCCTGCTCATTAGGCGGGGTAGCCTGTATCAAAGCAACATCAACAGGCAGCTCCCCGGAGCGGAACAGGCGTGGTATGTCGGACAGAAATATCGGGGTGTAGTCCCCTAATTCCTGCATCTCGTTAATGCTACTACCTATGAAGAAGCTATGGATATGAAAATGTTTGGCCAATTCCTTATGTCCATAAGACGGCCCAGCAAGGCTCAGCAAATGTATAATTTCGATATCCTCTAATTCGGCGGCACGATTGACTAAGGCCTTAACCAATACCTGAGGCTGGGCACAACCGGTACCGATGAACACCCGCTGCCCGGGACGTATGCGGGCAATAGCTTCCTCGGCTGAGGCAATCATGCTCCGGTATTTTTCCTGCCAGCTCGCGGTGGTTTCTTTATTGTAGCGGGGATTGGATTCGTTCATTTATTTGCGACCAGATTCAGCAGACCCCCCAAATGCTTCTTCTTGTGTTTGGGGACCCCGGCTGAGAGTTATCTGCGCATCTACTACCATCGCCTTGGTGCCGAGGCTTCCGACGATGAACGGATTTATGTTCAACTCTTTAATCTGCGGGAAGTCAGTAGCTAATTGGCTTATTCGCTGCAGACCGCCTGTAATAGCGGACAGGTCCACATCGGCCTGACCGCGGGCGCCTTTGAGCAAGGCGTATGACCTGGTCTCCATTAACATCTGCATCGCTTCGCCGGCGGTGACAGGTGCCAGATAACAGGAAACATCCTTAAGCACATCTACAAAAGTTCCGCCCAGTCCGAATATGAGCATAGGTCCAAACTGCGAATCGGACGTCATACCAAGGATTACCTCCAGCCCTCGGACGGACATCTTCTCTACGTAAACGCCGTTTAATCTGGCTTCGGGTGCCCGCCGGCTGACCCGCAGCGTTAGCAGGTCAAAGGTATCGCGCACCTGGTCGGAGCTGGATATATTCAGCTTTATCCCCCCCACATCGGATTTGTGGACAATATCAGCCGAAACAATCTTCATAGCCACAGGAAATCCGATTCTTTCGGCGATTTCTACGGCCTCTTCAGACCTGTTGGCCACACGACCATCCGGCACATTAAAGTCGTAAGCCCGCAGGATTTCTTTGGCTTCAACCTCGCCGATCTGGATATGATTTGTTCTTAAATGGCGCGAGATGATACGCTCGACCCTATGCCGGTTAACTGGAAACCGAGTAACAACACGCGCCGGACGGCTGCGCCAGGTACCATATTCATACATAGCCCGCAGCGCTGCCACAGCCCGCTCCGGTGAAGGGTAATCGGGCAGATTGCAATCGGCCAATTCCTTGCGTCCAGGCATCGCATCAGCACTGCCTAAGAAAACCGCAAGCACCGGCTTGTCATCAGAACCGCAAGCGGCAATAGCCCGAGCCGTTTCGGCCGGCCTGGTCATTGCGTGCGGCGTTAGAATCACGATGATAGCATCGACTGAGTCGTCTTTTTGTGCGGCACTGACAGCAGTGGCATACCGCTCAGGGTCGGCATCGCCCAGCACGTCAATTGGATTGCTGACGATAGCTGCAGGGGGCAGCTTCTCCCTGAGGGCGCCGGCACTGTGTCCATTTAGAGTGGCCACCTTCATCCCAGATTGCTCGAGGGCATCAGCGGCCATAACGGCCGGTCCTCCGGCATTAGTGATGATTGCAACACGATTGCCTTTGGGCAGAGGCTGCATAGAAAGCGCCGCTGCGTAGTCGAAAAGCGAGTCAAAACTTTCTGCTCGTATTACACCGGCCCGCTTAAACGCCGCCGCGTATGCAATATCATCCCCAGCCAGACCACCGGTATGCGCCGATGCCGCCTTCATTCCCGCCTCGGTAATTCCCGCTCTCAACAGGACCAATGGTTTAGCTGAAGCCGCTGCCCGGGCGGCCTTAATGAACTTGTCGCCGGATGTAATATTTTCGAGGTAGCCAACGATGACTTTTGTCTGTTCATCGGCAGCAAAAGCCGATAAGAAGTCAGTCTCATTTAGGTCAGCCTTGTTACCTATGCTGACGATTTTTGCCAGGCCGAGACCTCGAGCCAAAGCCCAATCTAACATTGCCGTACAGACCGCTCCCGATTGGGAGAGGACTGATATGCCGCCGGCCTTCGGCATACGTTTTGAAAACGAAGCGTTCATCCGATGTCCGGTATTAATCAGACCCAGGCAATTAGGCCCTAACAGACGAACGCCGGCCTGCGAACAAAGTTGCGCGATCTCGGATTGAATTTTAGTTCCCTCCGGCCCGGTCTCTCTAAAGCCAGAGGTGATGATCGCTATTGCTTTTACTTCTGCTCTAATCGAACTTTCCACGGCCTTGAGAACTGACGCTGCCGGTACCGCGATAACTGTTAAGTCAACAGTGCTTGTGTATGTATTCAAATCGTGTAAACAGCTCAGGCCTAATATCTCATCGGCTGAAGGATTCACCGGTATGATTTGCCCCTCAAAACCACCATCTAACAGATTGGCCAATATCTCGTAGCCAACCTTGCCGGGTGTCCGCGAAGCACCAATCACTGCTATAGACTTAGGATATAATAGAAATTCCAGCATCACTTACAAATCGAAAAATGTTTTTAGCCGAATATATATTCAATTCTACTATCAGCAGCCGGCTGTTTCAAGCAAATTAAGGCCAAAGCATATATGCTCTGTCAAATGTCGATTGATGTGCTGTCATTCCTGCGAAAGCAGGAATCCAGACTTTTTGAATTTTGATTTGTAATTTTGCTATTTACATTTTGACTTTTCAATTCTTTTGTGTTATTTTACTTCCCTAAAGGCGTGAGGCACCACTGCGGATTTCTCTTAAAAAATGCCGACTTTACCAGCCTCATTCGGCGCTTCACGTTTTTTTTCTGCTCCGCCGAGGAATCTCGACTCTAAATAATCAATATTGAAACGCAGTGGAAACCTATCGGGCGGAAGTAATTCGAATAATATCGTCTTTAGTTAGCTTGAACTTATCAGGGCTCAGCTGCCATTCGCGCAACATTTTCTGATACCGGTGAAGGCGCTGGATATGGCTATTGAAATCGCCACCTGAGTCCAACTCCTGGAACCGCCCAAGGTCCTTGATAAAATAACGGACGTAGGTCATACGGCTGGTTTCACTATTTCCATCAAACCCGTCGAATTTAATACGCTTTTCGTCAATCCCCTCGGTGTCTTTCAGCTTTTTGTAGGCGAAGGTTAAGAAGCTGTACATCTCCAGAATGTCCAGAACTTCTTTACATTCTTGTTCGCTGAGTTCATCCTCGTAGATATTTTGAGCAAGATCACTATAGTGAAGTGCGTACCCATGCTCAAGAGCCTTCCGTGTTTGGGCGTAGCCTTCAGCGTTTTCAGGGTAGAGTTTTTCAAGAATTAAGTATTGATTGCAAAGAATAATTCGTTCTTTACGAGAGAACTTCATGTGGCTTCCTTTCTAACATTGCTTAGTTAATAAAAGTTTCACAATAATAATTTCAAACAACTCACTGTGACAACTACTGCAAAAAACGCTTTGCGTTTAGCTATTTTTGCAGACACAATCGACTTTTTCAACAGCCCCTTTCTCTGTTTTTCCTTCCTCAACCACTTTGTCTCAAAAGCTTTATGAACTTATAGCCCTCTACCTCGATTTTTTTACCATACGCCATCACATCGAGAAAACGGCATACACCTTTTTTGTTTTTCTCGCCTTGTGATACGTACATACAATACTTTGACAACAAGCGCATTCCTATTTCTGGATCCCTAAGAAGTACATTAGCAGTCCCTGTCAGCTTCTCATCGAGAAACTTCAGTTGTCTGTCTGCTTCAATTTTCAGTGCAGCCAGTCTCCGGTCTTTCGTCTCAGCCATACGACGCATTTGGTCAAACATAGAATAACGCTCAGGTGCCACCTCTCTTGTAGGCCATGTCCTACCCAGTCTTTCCTCAAGCCAAGTCTCTGCCTGGGAGCCTAGCAATACAGCCAATCTCATAATGTTGTTTATAGCCGGACGTTTAGGGTCGTTCGCCATTTGTCGAATTATCTTGGCAGAGCTTTCAACTGGAAGCCGTAGGAGCCAATACAAAACGGGTGCATAGAACTTAAATCCTGTCTTCGCAAGAACTTCGATTAGTTCGTTTCCTACGCAGACACTTTCACGTTTGCAGTAGATATGGTAGTAGATCTCTTTACTAAAAACAAATCTCCCTTTCCCCTTTGCAAATAGATCATTAAAATTCACAACGTTGTTAATCTCATCAAGCATTTCTGAGGATAAATGTTCGTGCAAGAGTATACCTTCACTTTCGCTCGGATCCCGCGTGATTCTTACTATCTGGATTTCTCCCTCAAGTGTACTCTTCGTGCTTTCACCTCCCTGATCACTCGCGATAAGTTTGACTACTTTCGCTGCTTCTTTCTCAATAGGTTTCTCCTTAATTATCGCGTGTAACTTATCATACTTTTTCCTGTCTTCCTCGTTCAATTCATTCCATCTTACAAATTCAATTGCAAGGTCACTGCGATTCGTATTGGAAATCCTTGGAATCTGAACCAGCTTTATACTGTACTCCTGCGATTTGAATACGTCATCTCTCAGATTTGCTCTGTATCTTTCCACATAATCAAATACTTCTCTCATTTCTTTGGTTACAGCCTCCTTATGCGCTTGTATCTGCTCTTCTGTGCGCAAGTGTGAGAATTGCAATGAATACACTAAATTCTCATGCAACGCGTATTCGCTTCCGAATAGCCCAACTAGTATGTTTTCATAGTTGTAAAGTAGAGACTGGCACTCACCGAAAATCAGATTGTCTATCTCGCTTTTTAGTACCGCCCTATGCTCAATCTTATTTCGCAACCCGATGAAGAATTCTATGTTACATTCAACAGTTGAACTTAGATTATTATACTTCTTAATACAAGTACTGAGTTCCCAAGCCTTCCTCTCACCATCGATAACCTTATACCTACCGTTTGTTTTTTTGTAGTAATACTTTTCCCCTATAATTCTACGAAAATGAGCATGAAATAACCTAGTCCACGCAATTATCATCAACGTGATGTATGCTTGGCTACGAAACGTTGTTCTCGGCTTGTTGTACACCTCCACAGCTAGCAGAGCAGCATCGACAGAACTTTCCAAGATACTTTTTGTCTTTCCCCTACGAAGTTTCATCATTTTCATCGCTATTTTTCACATTTCTGTGAATCCCATTTTTAGAACAATGAAAATTGACGTTTCAATGTCTAAAAGATGAACTGCTTTACAAAACGATGTAATCTCAAGTCGCAAATCTAAGATGCTTTCGCTCGCTCGCCAAACTAAGGAATAATTACACTATTTATGTAAAATTGTCAAGAACAACATTTTATTTTTTGGCCGTTTTAATTTGACTATTGTTTGATAATTTGGTATAATACGCTTATGTTAGCTAATAGGCTAACATAAACCGCCATCCGGCGACAGATATAGCGGAGAACCGCACGTTTTCGTATCAGCAGATACACGCCAAAAAACATCGTTCGTAAATATCGATAATCCGGCTTTCCTTGGACGGAACCATTTAGCCAAATTAACCATATTAACTAAATTAACCAATGAACCATCACAACCATCGAGAATCCAGAATCGAGAATCCAGTTATTTACGTGCCTATAAGGCGCCTCTACATCTGTCGAGAGTCCTCTACAAATCAGCTACTTTTTATGCAAAACAAACCCAATGTCAAGGACGCTCAAATTAACGTAAACTCTTATATGAAAAGTAATTATGAAAAATTGGACATTTGGTTAAGTGGAAAAAACAAACCCAATTCAAACCCAATCAAACCCAATCTACGAAAAGCCAAAATGAACGTAAACTTATATGTTATAGAGGATTACAGAAAAAAAGATGATTTTGTAGTCCGAATAAACAAAGCCAATTTCCGAAAAACCCAAAATGAACGCAAATATCTTTATCACAAAGGATTATGAAAATGAACCACTCTCAGACTCGAAAAAACAAACCCAAAACAAAGCCAATTTCTTCAAAGGCCAAAATGAACTTAGAGCTTATCCGAAAATCCGGCCACACCCTTCCCGAGTCTGTGGAAGAAAATTATTGATATGCCGCTTCTGTTGTGGAATAATGAAACACCTTATGAAGATTAGAACGAAAAAATTATTGGTTTTGGCTGTATTTAGTATCTGCCTCGGCAGTTTTGCAAAAGCGGATTTGGCGAAGCGAGTTGACGGTATTATCAGCCGTTCTTTGCAGCAGAAGGTTCGATTTTCCATTCATATCGTAAAGGCCGATTCCGGCGACATGGTATATAACCATGACGCAGGAGAGTTGATGATACCGGCATCGAATATGAAAATAATTACCACCGCAGCGGCATTGAAATACCTGGGCCCTGATTACGAATACAAAACGAAGGTCGGCCTTTATGACAATACCCTTGTAGTAATAGGAAGCGGCGACCCGTTGTTGGGGGACGAAAGAACAGACGCTAAGTATGGTAGAGAAAAAGGCTGGATATTCAAAGACATAGCAGAAAGATTGAAACGTAACGGAATAGCTACCATAAGAGATATTGTTGTCGATAGCAGCGTATTTGATGACCAGCGCGTCCACCCGAGCTGGCTCAAGAAAGATTTGAACAAGTGGTACGCCTGCGAAGTAAGCGGCTTGAATTTTAATGACAATTGTATAGCGATAAGCACAAAGAATAACGGCGGCAGAGTGGCTGTTATTATCGAACCGAAAACCTCTTTTCTAAAGCTCACCAATAAAGTCATACCAATTTCAAAAGGCACCAGTGCCGTAGGGACCTATCGTAATAAAGAGCCTAATAAGATTGTCATTTACGGCAGATGCAAAGATAGGGTTGGGCCTTTTGACGTTGCGATTGAAAGACCCGCTGCTTTTTTTGGTTTTCTCCTGTACGAGAATCTCGCTAAAGCAGGAATAAAAACAAACGGCCATCTCATAGAAAAAACGCTTGACGACCACAGCAATTTCAGATTGCTCACCCAATACACCACTGAGCTAAATGATTGTTTGGTGCGTTGTAATAAGAACAGCCTCGGATTGGCAGCCGAAGCGCTGCTTAAAGCTATCGCCGCCAACGATAATCCGGACGGGAAGAACGGCAGTTGGGACAGAGGCCGGGAATTGATTTCTAAATATCTCCTGGAGCTTGGTATCGATGAAAGCCAGTTTTATATCGATGACGCCAGCGGCCTGAGCAGACAAAATGAGCTTAGCGCCTACGCCATAACAAAAGTGTTATTGAATATCTACAATAGCGACAATTGGAAACTGTATAGGGATTCGCTTGCGGTAGGGGGGGTAGATGGAACAATTGATAGATATTTCAAAGAAGAGAAGTACAAAGGCAAAATCTTAGGCAAAACCGGATATATAAATAAAGTCAAGACATTTTCAGGTATTTGCACAACCGAACAGGGTGATTATATATTTTCAATTCTCGCAAACAACACCAATGGCTACACCCGCGGAGTAATCAACGATATAGCAAAAGCGATTATTGATACCGAATAGTTAAGGGTGAAGAACCTTTTCATTCCTTGTTCCTTTCGCTATCAATACACGCAATTGTTTTATGCACCAGGTTAAGGTTTATCTGCCAATATGTTTGCTGAATAAATTATATCAAATTTGCTTTAAGAGGCCAAGAAAAAAGGCTGCAAGCATAATACTCACATCAATGTCGCCCACATTATAGCACACGAAAACGCAACGAAAACTTTAGGGTTGATTCCCACTGTTGTGGGGCAGGGAATATTAAGGCCTGAAATATGCTACAAGGCCGTTTTTGTAGGTTTTTCTTTCCCAGTCAGGTTTGACAATTGATTCGAAGATTGGTTCTTCGAGAACTCTCATTTCTACGCCGAGTATCACCGCCGAAGGCGGAGATTTTTCGAGTAATTCTCCAAGTGTTTTTTGGCCTACGGTATGTGTAACACTTCGCTCAGATGGTGACATAGAATCGGCAGCTCTATAGATGATTGCACCACAGGAGAGCTGCATATAAATATCGCTTCCGCCCTCAAGAGCGAGTAGGGGGGCTAAAGTGAGTATTAGTTTTGGTTCTTTCGTTCTCTGGGCAATTTTTTCTGAAATCTTATGTATTTCAACCGGCACCCATTTTTCCGGCACAAGAACTATCGGAGTCCTGTATAGTACAACTGGGTAGCAAGCAATTGCCACAAGCACACACACAGTTACTAAAGCAGCCGCTATTTTAAAGTGCTTACTTATAACGGTTGTCCCGGCAAGTTTTCGCAAGTACAGCAGCGGCAAGGCAAAGCTGATTATTAGGAAAGGTACCGGCATTGCAAGGTACTGCCTCCACATTGTCGGCGGTATCACGGCAATTATAAAAAATGTTAGCGGCAGCAGAGCGGCGAGCAATAGGGATCTGACATCCGGTATCTTTAACCTTCGGCGAAGACACACAATCAACAGGCAGAGATAAATCGCTAATACCACAAGTGCAAAATACCCCGGCTGCGCAAGGCAGGCCACCGTCAAATCGAATTTGTTGTAAACCATACCTATTTCGTGCAGCCATTGGCCGTAGAGCATAGGTATTTTGACCAGGTTCAGGAAAAATGCTCGCGGAGCCTGAGCTATCACCCAAACAGGCCAAATCAAGACAAAAGCTGCCGCCGCCAGAAACGGCAGGGCGGTCTTGAGTCTTTGTTTCATTGACCCGGCCGGCTGGCTTAGAATTATCACGAAAAACAGCAGTTCTACCAAAGCTGTCGTTATACGCATAAAGGTCGCGAACGTGAGCAGGGCACCGATAGCGGCAATTCGCCAGCCCAACGAAGCTGGGTTTTGATTGTGACCGCCTTCGGCGGGTGATTTTTGCTGAAAATCAGTGGATATAAACAACCAGAAGGACAAGACAATAAATAAAATCACAACATCATGGTTCCAGGCATAGCCGTTGGAGTAATCAACGACAGGATTGAATACATACAGAATAGCCGCTGCCAGGCCCAAAAGCATTCCGGTAATTGCGAATGACTTGAAAATATACCTATATATACCGACAATGCACACCATAACGAGAATATCACAAAAAGCAGAAAGAATTCTGCCCACAAGCAGATAGTGAGTGGTGTTAAATATTTTAAACAAAGCTGCACATAGTAATGGGTGGTAGGGCAGTTGGGCTGCGTAGGAAAAATCCCTGTAAATCATCTTGCCTTCAGCCAGTAGGGCACCGCCGGTGCAGTACATCTGTTCGTCACGGCCGAGGGGCTTGGTCATACTATTGGCTAAAATTGCAAGCGAAAGAACAATCAGTATTAAGACAACTAATATGTTTGCGATTTTTGCAGACATCATCAGTGTACATTATCCTCGTTCATAGGCCAGATGCTTCGCTTTGCTCAGCATGACAGTAAAAAACCGGTCAGTTTGAGTACTTTACCATTCAGCCAGTTCGCCGAGAAGCTCTTCAACTAAATCTTTCATTGTTACAATACCAATGGGCCTTTCTCGTCCGGTACGACCGGTTCTCATGACCAGAACGATTTTCTGATTTTCCCTTTGCATAATATTTATCGTATCAGTAACAGTAGTATTCGCATCAAGCTTTCGGATTGGCCTTATGAAATTACGTAGATTAGAGAACTGTTCTGATGAGCTTAAGGTCTCATAGATATTTATAAAGCCGATTATGTTTCCAGCCCTACCCTCCACGACGGGCAGACGAGTAAAGGCACACTTCTTCAATTTACTCAAGAGGGCCGAATTATTAGAATTCACATCAAGCATTTGGACATTGTTAAGAGGTATCATCACAGACCTTATACGGATATTCGAGATACTGACCAGACGGTTTATGATATCCGTCTGCACCGAACTGAGAATACCTTCTTCATGGGTATCGTGCAGGATTGCCTGGACCTTATGTTTTTGTGAGGATGTTATTACCGTTTTTGAGGAAGAAGCCAAACCCGCCGAGCGGGCAAAGATTCCCGATACAAACTTGAGCATCGGTATTACACCGCCCCAGCTTAAAAGTTTGTGAAATGCGTATAAAACCGGTGCCAGGTAGGGCATAAGCAAATCAGCACGATAGAAGAAGATATTTTTGGGGATTAGCTCCGAGAAGACAAATAGTGTCGGTGCGGTTAAAAGGGTTGCGAATAATTCAGCACTGTTTTCAGTCTCCACTTTACTTAAAAATATGTTAGTGACAATACTCGTAATAAGATAGTAAGTAAGATTGGTGGCTATTAGCATTGATAGAAGCAGCCCGTTGCTGTCGCGCAGACATTTGCCGAGTATGACAAATGATAATCGTTTCTTTTCAACACCCAATCGTAAGCGAAGCCGGCTGAGCCGGTATAGGCCGGTTTCAGCGCCGGCGAATAAGCCCGCCAGTATAATGAAAAACACAATTGCCAATATTAATACTGCGCTATTGACCATCGGTTCGGGACGGCTCAAGAGTTAATATTAAGGTTTCTATTCGGTGCTTTTGCACTTTTTCGACTGTAAACTTCAAGTTCTTCAAATATGCCACGTCGCCGCTTTTGGGTATTTTCCCGAGAAGGGCGGTTACCAATCCGCCGACTGTAACAAGCCGCGTCTCGGCCAAATCAATACTGAACACCTCAGCCCACTCGTGAATGGCCAGATTGCCTGCCAGGCGATATTCAAAAGGCCCTGTCTGTTCGATAGGTTCGATTTGGCTTGTAAGCTCCATTTGGCCGAACAACTCTTCGGCGATGTCCTCCAGCCGAACAGAACCGGCAATCCCGCCATATTCGTCCACGACTATTGCCATATCGGTTCGACTTCTGCGGAAAAATTCAAGCAGAGATTCGACCGTCTTTTGTTCCGGAACAAAATGCACTTGCTGAACAATTTTATCTAACGACATACCGGCTTTAAGCAGAAGCTGCCGAAGCTGTACCATCCCGACTATATTGTCTATTGTCCGGACATAAACAGGCAGCTTTGTCAGGTTATTTTTTTGCATCTTCTCTTGGGCTGTTTGCGGCGAATCTGTAACGGCACAGGCAATCATATCTACCCGCGGCCGCATAACGTGACGGACTTTGAGAAAGCCTAATTCGATAACTTCTGTTAAAAGTTTGTTTTCATCGGCGGTAATCAATCCCTGCTTTCGCGTTGTCTCAATCAAAGATTTGAATTCGCCTACGGTTATTGGTTTTGGACCTCTGGCCGGCCCTAAAAACAGCCGGAGAATCGGCTCTAATATGAAATATTTGGACACAAATTCAAGAGGAGCGAAAATTTTAAGGCATAAAAAAGCCGGCAGGGCGGCAGCGACACTCAGAGACTTTGAATTTGCGTAGGCCACCGATTTTGGCAGTATTTCACCTACGAGCACCAGCGCAGCAAAGCTGACCAGAGCAGTAATAGCTGCGGCAGCCAAGCCACTTTGCTCCTTGACTCGGATTGTCAAGACACTGGCAACGGCATAAAACAAGACGTTGACCGTCATATTCCCGAACAAAAAACAGTTAAGCAATTGACCAGGTTTGTTCAGGAGCCTTGCAGCAAGCTCTTGGACCTTGTGTTTGGATCCTTGCAGCAGTTTTGTTTGTCTGCGTGATAGATTAAAAAAAGCGGTCTCAGCTCCTGAAAAAAAGGCTGAACCGGCAAGCAGCAGTAACATTAAAATAATTTGGTAAATCTGGGCCGCCATTTTCGTATTTCGTATTGCGTATTGCGTCGTGCGTATTGCGTAATATACTAAAATTTCTTTTTTTACGCAATACACATCACGCACGACGAGTTCAGTTGTTACCTGACTGGTGTTTGGGCAGGGTTATCTTGAATTTGCTTCCCTTGGCGGGTTTGGATTCGACCGAAATCAAACCCTCGTGTTCGGCTATTATCTTTTTGCAAAAAGCCAGACCAAGTCCAGCCCCTGAATACTCTGACGATGTGTTATTGTTAGTTTTTGTTGTGAAGAACGAGTTGAAAATATTTTTCAAATCGGTCGGCTCAATCCCCTCGCCTGTGTCGCTGACTTCTATCTCAACTGTATCGCTCTTCTGGGTGGCTTTAATGCCCAAAATACCGCCGCGTGGCAGCATCGCATCGCGGGCGTTGAGAATCAAATTCATTAAAACCTGTTGAATCTGGACCGGCACGCCCCAGACCGTTAAGTCTTCGGGAATAGAGGTTTCTACGGTTATCCCGTCCTTCGCAAAATCCCGGCAAAGACAGGTAAAAATCTCTTCGACCAAAGCAAGCAGCCGAGCATTTTTCTTTTCCTGCGTTTGGTCGTTTGCCACCGCGAGCATACTTTCCATAATCTTCGAGGCACGCTCACAGTTTCGGACAGTCTTTTGAAGTGCTTTTTCAACAAAACCCTTATCGTCAGGGTTCTCCAGAGCAACAGCCGCATAATTCCTCAAGGGTGTGAGCAAATTGTTGATTTCGTGGGCTATCATGTAGCTGACGGTTCCCATGTTAGCAAGGTGCTGATGTTGAGCAAGCTGGGATTTTAAGGCGTCATTGGCCTGCTGCTGATTTTCCAGACGTTTGTGCAAAGAAGAGCGTTTTTCTATAATATTTGCCAATTTTCTGCTCCTGCTATAAAATTCAGCAATTAGCGGCCGCCTATTATTTGCCGGAAGCCCTTGACTTACAAGTATCTATATCGACTTTTGGTGTGTTTTTTCTTGAGCAATCTCATTGCTACAGAATCGAGTAAGTGAAAAAGCAAGGAATATCCCAAAGCCCAGAGTAGCCGGGACAAAAGCTACAAATTCATTTGCCATTGGTGGAGGTTTTCTGTATTATTCTGTCAAGCAAGGATGATTGATTTAGAAAGATAAGGGTAGAAGTGCTAAATATTATGGCGGGGTTCGGAACTCTGTGGATTTGCTTTACAACCCTGCCCTTCGGGTCATATAACAGCGCATAAAAGGCTTCGCTACGCTTTGCCCAAATTCGCCTATCGGCGAACTTTTTTATCCCCAAGGCGTTATCAGAGATACCTGAGCGAAAGGCGGGAATGGAAAAAGTTGTATATGAGAGGACTTATCTAAAAGATTAAAAGGAGGATAAGATTATGTCTGAGGAGCGTGTTCCTGCTGAATACACTGAGATGGACCTTACAGAGGCCAAACGTTTTGACAAAAAAGTTAAAGAGAACTTTATGCCGGCAGTTGTTTCCACTGTTAAACAAATTACTGAGGACTATGGCGTTTTAGAGGGTGTATGTTTGGATGTCGGATGTGGCACGGCTGTTTTTGCAATTGAGTTATGCAGACATTCCAAGTTGAAGGTATATGCATTAGAAAAGGAGAAGGCCATATACGAAGTAGCAGGCATGAACATTGAAAAAGAACGATTGACAGATAAGATAATCCCCATTCTGGGCGATGCCCATAAGCTGCCTTTCGAGAATGAGTTTGCCGATTTCATAATCAGCAGAGGTTCATATCATTGTTGGGAAGATAAGGTCCGAGTATTTAAAGAAATTTATAGAGTATTGAAGAGGGGAGGCATTGGCTTTGTCGGTGGTGGATTTGGGCGATATGTCACCGAGGAAGAATTAAACAGGATGAAATCTCTAAGAGACCATTCCCTGAAAGAGGGTGCAAAAGCCTACAGTTCACCTGATAAATTAAGAGAGGTTATAGATAAAGCAGGTATATCTAATTTCCGTATAATCTATGACAGAGCAGGTCTTTGGGCAGAAATAAAGAAGTAGCTATTGAAATGATTAATGGCACTTCCGATAACACAGCATATACGGCTCACTTCGTTCGCCTAAATTTCGTATATGCTGAGAACGTTAAGTGAAATCGGGGGCAAAGAAACGGATCAAAATATGGATGATAAAATATGACGAAGATAACATTAATGATAATATACCTCCTGATCGGCCTTTTTGCAGGTTTCACGAGTGGTATGTTTGGAATTGGTGGTGGGACTGTAAGAATACCTTTGCTTAATCTTGCAGGTTTACCTTTGCTGAGTGCTTTTGGAATTAATTTCCTTGTTATCCCTTTTGCATCGTTTGTAGGTGCTATAACCCAAAGAAGAAACATTGCAAAAGAGATAGTTATCTATGCCATTATTGGAGGTGTTTTAGGAGAAGTAATTGGAGCATATTCTGTAGGATTTATTCCGACACTAATCTTAGCCATTATCTTTGTTACGCTTTGTTTTATAGTAGCATTTGGCATTCATTCAGGTAAGATTGTGCCAAAGCTTACTCAAAAGATTAAACCTACTAAGAAAAATATCTTTGGTTCTTCTTTTTTTGTAAGTTTTATAACCGGTTTAAGGGGTGGCAGTGGTGGTCAAATCTTTCCAGCCCTTTTTAAAAGTCTTGGTTTTGATACTCATAAAGCAATTGCCACTTCATTAACCGTATCAATTTTTACTGCCTTTGGTGCTATACCAATATACTGGGATAGAGGGGATATAATCTGGTTGCCGGCATTCTGTGTCCTAATAGGCTCAATGGCAGGAGCAAGAGTAGGAAGTGAAGTTTCATTAAAAACAAAACCCATTTGGTTAGAAAGTGGACTTACAATACTTATTATAATTCTTGCATTAGTTGTGCTAATTAAAGCAATATGATAATGATTAGAGGAAGTCATGGGATAATAAAGAGGGATTTTGCCCCCGAACTCACCGGTAACTTCGTTGCCTTGTCCTCGCTTCGTTCGAGTCTGCTAACAGCGGATAAAAGCCAAACCAGAAATTTCACCAAATTCCCTTCGGCGACTTCTTTTATCCGCAAAAGGATATATAATGTGTGAGCAATGAACGAACAGAGGATTTTAGAAGAGCTTTTAGCACTTTTGGAAGCAAACGGTGTTACAATCCGTGATGAGCCGCTTGGCGGAAACGGGGGCGGTCTTTGCACTATAAAAGGGCAGCAGATTTTCTTTGTGGATACCCAGGCCCCATCGGCTGTAGTGGCAGCGCTTTGTGCCGAGGTGGTGCCGAAAGTGGCGGATATTGAGCAGGTATATATCAAGCCGGAAGTCCGTCAATTTATCGAAAATCACAATAACCAAATTATCTGAAAGGTGGTGTAACCGTGAAAAGAATATGGCTTGCGATATTTCTGCTCTTTTTGGCCGGGCTGCTCCACGATTCAAAGGCAGCAGCAAACCCATCCTCTGCGAATACGGCGGAGACATTTGTAAATTCGGTCGGTATGAAGTTTGTCCGCATAGAACCCGGCTCTTTTCTGATGGGGCAAAAAGATGGCGGTGATTGGGACGAAAAGCCCGTGCACAGGGTTACTATCACCAGTTCTTTTTGGATGGCCGTAACCGAGGTTACTAATGCTCAGTATGAGCAGTTCGACACCGAGCATAAAAGGCTTCGTGGGAAACTCGGTTTCTCCAAACAGGACGATGAAGCTGTTGTTTTTGTGAGCTGGCACGATGCGGTCAAATTCTGCGAATGGCTCTCGAAAAAGGAAGGCAAACCTTATCGTTTGCCGACCGAGGCCGAATGGGAGTATGCCTGCCGTGCCGGCACTACCACCGCCTACTACACCGGCCCAATCCTGCCGAAGGAGTTTCACAAAAACGCTCGGATAAGCTGGTTCCCCGACCCGGCACGCAGCAGCAAGAACGCTGAACCGGTACCGCTTACCGTCGGTCGGACGATGCCGAATTCGTGGGGTCTTTTCGATATGCATGGAAATGTAGAAGAATGGTGCAGTGATTGGTATGGGCCGTACAGCCAGGATGCTCAAACAGACCCGGTGGGCTATGAATCCGGCGATTTCAAAGTTACCCGCGGCGGCAGTCACAGCACGGAGGTTTTGTTCTTGCGCTTAGCCAACCGGCTTGCTACTCTGCCGGAGGACAAAAGCTGGCTGATAGGCTTCCGAGTTGTCCTTAGCGAAATTCCAAACACAAAGCCGCTTCCCGCCCCAGTACCGCCATTGAACCGTCGGGATGTCAGCCTTCGAATTCCTTCCGATCTTGACAAAGGCCCGGACAAGAACAAACCTTACTTCAAAGGCCCAATCGAATATGTCAAGATAGCACCGAACTCTAACGGCCCAATGTACTCTGAGCACAATCATGACCCGGCTTTGGTTGACTGCCCCAATGGAGACCTCTTAGCAATTTGGTATTCTTGCCGGGATGAGCCTGGCCGCGAATTAGCCATTCTGGCCAGCCGGCTCCGATACGGCACCGAGCAATGGGAGCCGGCCTCGCCTTTCTGGGACACCCCGGACCGCAACGACCACGCCCCGGCTTTTTGGTTTAATGGCCGAGATACCATTTATCACTTCAACGGCCTCTCGGCAGCAGCCACCTGGGGCAATCTCGCTACGGTTATGCGAATCTCGATTGACAGCGGGGCCACGTGGTCGAAAGCACAACTAATCAATCCCGAACACGGGCTTCGCCACATGCCCGTTGAGTCGGTCTTTCAAACACGTGAGGGATTTATAATCTTGCCTTGCGACGGCGTTACCGGCGGCAGGGGGGGAACGGCCGTGCACATCAGCCGCGATGGTGGCGGCACGTGGGCTGACCCAGGCGCCGGAAAGCCAAACCCAAGCTTTGCGCCAAGTTCAACCGGAGCGTGGATAGCCGGTATTCACGCCGGTGTAGTCCAGCTTAAAGACGGCAGTTTAATGGCCTTCGGACGCGGCAACAACATTAACGGTCGTATGCCGATGAGTATATCAGAAGATATGGGCAGGACCTGGACGTATTCGGCCAGTGAATTCCAGCCAATCAGTGGCGGACAGCGATTGGTTCTGCGGCGGTTGCAGGAAGGCCCCATTTTATTTGTGAGCTTCGCCGACCGCAAAAAAGGTATGATTATGCCAGATGTCACTGGCAAACAAAATCGTGTTTTCGGAATGTTCGCGGCACTTTCTTTTGACGAGGGTAAAACCTGGCCTTGCAAACGCCTTCTTACGGCAGGGGGGCCGGCCAGGAAAATTGACGGCGGAGGCAATACCGGCCCATTTACAATGGACGAAACCCACGCTGAACCCCGAGGATATCTGGCCGCTACTCAAACGCCGAATGGGCTTATTCATCTTATCAGCAGTAAACAATACTATGTTTTTAATCTGGCCTGGATTAAAGAGTTCACACCAACTGCGGGGACAGAGAGACTTCAGGCCGGAAGTTTGCTGATTAGTCAAAAATCATATTGATAGATGTGTTATGTAAAATTGATAGTAAAAAGGAGCAACAAAAATGCCGGCGAAAAAGGTAGCTATTATGGTTGACGAGATGTATCAGGTCCTTGAGGTCTGGTTCCCTTACTATCGCCTCAAAGAAGCCGGCCTGGAGGTTAATTTCGTTGCTGCCGAGGCGAAAAAGGAATATCATTCAAAGGAAGGCTATCCCTGTGTCTCGGAGATTGCAGCAGCAGAGGCTGACACCGGCGATTACGATTGTATGGTGGTGCCGGGTGGGTTTGCTCCGGATTTTATGCGAAGAAACGCTGATGTCATAAAGTTCGCAAATGATATGGTAAATGCCGGCAAGGTTACAGCGGCTATCTGTCATGGCGGATGGCTGTTGTGCAGCACCCCGGTTTACAAGGGCAAAAAGGCAACCTGTTTTATGGCGATTAAAGATGATATTAAAAACGCCGGCGCCGAGTATATAGATGCCGATTGCGTTGTGGACGGAAATTTGATTACATCACGCAAACCGGACGATTTGCCGGCCTTTTGCACAGCTATCTTAAAAGCTCTCGGAAAATAATGAACAAGAAACTATCTTAAAACACAATTTGTCATTCTGAGCACAGCGAAGAATCTCTTATTTCTGTCAGCCAGACCCTTCGCTTCGCTCAGGGTGACATTTTTGAGATAGTTTCTAAGCGAATAGGAGCGATTTTTTATGAACCATACAAAAAATGATAAAGCGCAGGACAAGACACCTACTGTGCTCGTTGTTGATGACAATCAGCAGAATCTCGAACTCTTGCAGGCGTATCTTGAGGATGTGGATTGTCAGGCAGTCCCGGCGCGCGATGGGCTCGAGGCGTTGGAGATTATAGCCAAAGACCCCCCTGATTTGATTTTGCTGGATGTGATGATGCCCAAAATGAGCGGCTTTGAGGTTTGCAAAAGAATAAAAAACGACCCCAAAACCACTGATATTCCTGTCATAATGGTAACCGCACTTAATGAATTTGGCGACATTGAACGTGCTATTGATTCGGGCACCGATGATTTTCTAAGTAAACCAGTGAACAAGCTTGAATTATTAACGCGAATTAAAACTATGCTGAAATTAAAACACTTAAGCGACAAACTTGAGCGCACGTTGGCATATTTGAGCGAGATAGAAAAACAGGCACAAATGGCAAAGTCCGATTAGGAGTAGAATTATAGCTGAGCATAAGAAACTTAAGGGCCCCTGGGTACAGCATCTGGCCATTATCTTTTTGAGCCTGATTCTTGGGGTATTGTTGTTTTGATTGCTTGGTTTTTTGACCAAAGACATAGGCTCTTTGCGCGGACCGGACTTTTCTAAAGTGCAGGCAAGCTATGTCGATGCTGAACTTGTCAGGAGACAGAAATCGCTCAAAGAAAGTCTCGATGTTATCAAGGGCAATATTGGAAATAAGCGAGAGCAGCAGGGCATACTGAAAGACAGCACAAATAATCTGCAAAATACAATAAATCAGTTACTCTCTATTCAAAAGCAAAACATTGAAAGGAACCTCAATCTTTCCGCCGAACAGCAGCAGACCCTTGCCGAAAGCCAGACTTTGTTTCTGGAGAACCAAAAACAGTACCTGGCTCTGAATACGGAAATTGCTGAGCAGACCAGCCAACAGCATCAATTGGAGAAAGAATTGGCTTCTGTCTCCGGTCTGATAGACGAGCAGCATACTTCTGCCCGGAATAAATATAATGAACTAATGAGTAAGCACCGATTGAAGGTTGCGGCCTTGAAGCTGGCTGTTATAGTGCCGATTTTTTTGATTTCAGCGTGGTTTTTTATAAAAAAGCGCTCGGGAACGTTCGGGCCGATAATCTATGCGACGTTTATTGCTGTATTTATCAGGATTTCGCTTGTAGTGTACGAGTATTTTCCACGCAGGTACTTCAAATACATAGCATTATTAGTAATCATTGCCGTTGTTCTCAGGTTGTTACTTTATCTGCTAAAGAGGATTGCCGCTCCGAAGAAGGACTGGATACTCAAGCACCACCAGGAAGCTTACGACAAGGGCACTTGCCCGATTTGCAGCAAACCTATTCGTATCGGCCCATTGCGTTATGCGATTGGGCACAAACGTAGGGGTCCGGTTTTGGCAGGGCAGGGGGGCCAGGCCTGTCAGCAGGAACTTTATACGTGTCCCTCCTGTGGAACGGAGCTTTACGAAAAATGCGATAAATGCGGTGACATTCGCCATTCGCTGTTACCTTTCTGTGAACATTGCGGAAATGAAAAAACAGATTGGTCATCATAAATAAAAGATGGCGGTAAACTGCAGGATGTACTTACAGTTCTTATTAATACTATAACAAGTCACCATCACTATTAGAGCAGTTTGGATTGCAGTAACAACCGTTCTTATAGGCCAATCATCAGAAAGCGGGGGGGGTAAAAAACCCGATAACCGCCTTCTAAAATCGTAACAACCCGCACATCACACACAATCGCCACAACGAAAAAACAAAATGAAAAATCAGGCGACTAATTACCAAAATAGGGCTTAATCCACCTTTGCCTATTGTCGATACCTTGAGTGTGATGAATGGCCGATAGAACTGAATTGGCGATTTCAAATCCCTATTGTAAATCGAGAATCGAATTTGGCTTCGGGAGGGTGTATGAGTCAGTTACTGGAAATTCTCGGTAGGGCGATAGCCATCGATACTGCCGATTTGATATGGCATTGGTTAAATACAGCCAAACTTCCCAAAGACGATACCCAATCTGCCCGATACCGTCAGCTAAATAAAGCCATTGAGCTGATGGGTGATATGAAGCTCAATGCTGCCGCCGAGCAGTTAAGGATGTATCTTTTTGAGAATCCTTCCTGCACCTACGGGAGAATGGCTGTGGCTGCCATTTGTCTGCATAACAACCGATTGGCTGAGGCGATCAAAGAGCTAAACTCTGTCTATCTCCGCCGGCCGAATAATACAATGGCTCTTTATGCTCTCGGCTATTGTTATGAACGACTTGGCAAAGAGTCTCAAGCTGTGGAATTCTATCAGGACTGCCTGAAGTTCAAAAGCTATTTACAGCTTCCCGCCCAGCGACTGGCTGCCATTTACTTCAAAAAT
>CAYQKF010000067.1:0-27134 GCA_964417935.1 uncultured Pirellulales bacterium | reverse complement strand
AGGTGATCCAACGGGATCAGTAACTAAAGTTGTCAACTTAACTATATGAGGAGAATTTTATGAATCGACGTGTCTTTCTGAAAGCCATGGGATTAGGGGCGGCATCGCTGGCCGTACCAAGCTGTATTGTCAACTCTAAACAATTAACTGCAGCTCCGGTATATAAAAAAACCAATATCGTTTTTATTCTCATAGATGACATGGGTTGGACAGACGTAGCCTGCTACGGTAGCAAGTTCCACGAGACGCCCAATATTGACCGGTTAGCCAAGCAGGGAATGCGCTTTACCGATGCTTATGCGGCCTGCCCAGTATGCTCTCCAACCCGCGCCAGTATCCTCGCCGGCCAGTATCCGGCACGGGTAGGCATCACCGACTTTATTCCGGGTCATCAAAGGCCCTGGGAAAAACTCAGCGTCCCACAGAATCGCTTGCAGTTGCCGCTTGAAGCGATTACTATTCCCGAAGCCCTTAAAGAACAGGGCTACACTACAGCCCACATCGGCAAGTGGCACCTCGGCAGACAGGCCTATTTCCCGGAAAATCAGGGCTTTGATATGGCCATTCAAAGAGGCAGCAACCGCAATGATAAACAGGTTACCAGCTTCACCGACAGCGCTATCGAATTCATCCAGGCCAATTCAGAAAAGCTGTTTTTCCTCCATTTATCGCATCATACAGTGCATATCCCGCTGGAAGCGCCTCAGGAGCTAATCGAAAAATATAAAAACAAGCCAAAGCCGGCAACCGGAGTCAATAATCCGACCTATGCAGCTATGGTTGAGCACCTGGATAACAGCGTCGGCCGTATCATAAAGAAGCTCGACGAACTGGATCTCGCCGAGCGAACCATTGTAATTTTCTTCTCAGACAACGGTGGATTGTATCAACCTTTTGGCGGTTATAGAGGTAATAGAGAGGCTGTAACAACCAACCAGCCTCTTCGCGATGAAAAGGGAACACTGTACGAAGGTGGAATCCGTGAGCCGCTCATCGTTCGCTGGCCCAGCGTAGTCAAACCCGGAACCACCTGCAGTGCACCTGTTACAAGCGTCGATTTTTATCCGACCTTTTTAGAGATTGTCGGAGCCAAGGCCAACCCAAATCACGCACTCGACGGCGAAAGCATCCTGCCGTTGCTAAGACAAACCGGTACGCTCAAACGCGATGCGATATACTGGCACTACCCGCATTATCATCACTCCAGACCTGCCGGCACAATCCGACAGGGAAACTGGAAGCTAATCGAGTTCTATGAGGACGGACGACTCGAACTTTACAATCTCAGACGCGACATCTCTGAAAAACATAATCTCGCAGCGAATATGCCGGAAAAAGCCGCCGAACTACAGCGCAAGCTCGCCGCGTGGCGCAAATCGGTCGATGCCAAAATGCCCACACCGAATCCGGATTACGACCCGGCCAGGGCGCACGAATGGGGCCGTCGCTAGCAAAAAAAATCTCGCAAATGATTTCATAAGGAGATATTCTGTTAAAAAGACTATATGTCATTTCGACCGAAGCGATGCAAAGCATCGCGAAGTGGAGAAATCTATTAAAAACAGATTTCTCGACCCGCCTTGGCTGGGCCTGCGGCTCGCTCGAAATGACACCTACAATACTTTCAACAGAGCAACAAGGGAGCTTAAATTATGGCGGAAAGTTTTGATGTTGTAGTAATCGGCAGCGGACCGGGTGGTTACGCCGCAGCTATCAGATGCGCACAAAGAGGTGCCTCGGTGGCAGTCGTAGAAAAAGGATTTGTCGGCGGCACATGCATGAATTGCGGATGTATTCCGTCGAAGACCCTGCTCGCTTCGGCTCACACCCTGCTGTTGTTCAAGCATGCGTCATTAATGGGTATTGAAGTAACTTCTGCTACTGCAAACTGGTCGAAAATCCAGGCAAGAAAGGATGCTGTAGTAGGTGGCTTTCGAAAAGGCCTCACAGGATTAATCAAGAGCCACAAAGTAGAAATAATCCCGGGCAGAGCCGTCGTTACAGCGCCAAATCAAATAAAAATCGAAACAGACACCGCACTAATGCATATACATGCGGACAAAATAATCATCGCAACCGGTTCGCAGCCGAGCCAAATTCCGACAGTTCCATTTGACGGCCAAACCGTTATCAGCAGTAAAGAAGCCCTGGCCTTCCAGCAAATACCAAAATCGATGGTAATCATAGGCGGCGGAGTAATCGGCTGTGAAATGGCCTGCGTCTATGCCGCCGTAGGAACAAAAGTAACTATTGTAGAAGCACTTTCCCGATTGATTCCTATGGAGGACCAATGGGTCGGGCGACTAATGGAACGCGAATTCAAAAAACTCTGTATTGACTCGTACACCGGCCAAAAGGTAACTTCAGTCGATAAAACCGGCACGCTGGCAAAAGTCGTCCTTGAAGACGGCCAAACAATTGAGGCGGAAAAAGTACTTGTTTCAGTTGGACGAAGAGCGGTTGTCGATAAGGAAACAATCGATGCCCTGAATTTACAGATGAACGATTCCGCTATCGCAGTTAATGAAAAATTAGAAACCAATGTCCCCGGCGTCTATGCCATTGGCGATGCCGTGGGTACAACCTTTTTAGCACACGGCGCCTTCGCCGAGGCCGAGGTTGCGGCGGTCAATACCACAGGTGGCGATGAAAAAATAGCTGACTACTCGCTTATCCCAAGGGCCGTCTATACATTCCCGGAAATTGCTTCCGTCGGCAAGACCGAAGAGACCTGCAAAGACCAGGGCCTCGATGTCTCTGTTGGAAGCTCGTTTTTCAAAGCCAACGGCCGAAGTGTAGCACACAACGAAACTGTCGGCCAGATAAGAGTTGTAAGGGATAACTCAACAAACAAAATCATTGGAGTTACAATGGTTGGTGCTATGGTAACCGAACTGATAGGCGCGGCAAGAACACTGATAGGCAGCACTGAAAAAATTACCGAGATAAGCTTCCCGCATCCAACTGTCTCTGAGGTGCTCAAGGAAGCCGCCGAAGATGCCTTCGGCCTGAGCCTGCACAATCCACCAAAGGCATAACAGAAGAAACAAAAAGAAATAAGCTACAACCGCTCTTTGCTCGGAAAACACACAGGATAAGTCGAGTTAGAATTAAGCTCGCAGATTAAGGGCTGGCCTGTGCAGCCCTTTTTGTTTGCCTGGGAAACAAATCGCGGACAACTGTTACCAACTATCAATCTGCCTTGTCTGTGATAAGCGGCAGTTTCGTATGTTCGCCGGTTGCTTCATTGATTACGATAAGTTCGCCCATATCATCGCGCTGCAATTGCTCGTTAGCGTTCAAAAGCTCTATCCCATAAACTGTCCCGTCCGGTGCCATATCTACCACGAGCTCATCACTCAGCTTGATTACCTCAACCTTTGCTTGTTTTTCCCTGAATCGGATATAACCTATGTTATATCGTGGATCATACGTGAATCTCATAATGTTCTCTCCCCGCGGGCGTGCGGATGAAATCGAACTGCCATAATTCTAACTTCCTGTCTTTGAGCAACTCCAGAGGGCATCTCAATTCACATTATACACCCTTCATACACCCTTCAACGTAACACTACTTTACCAAATTAGACCTGAAATGTCCAGCACTTTTTGTTTGCCTGCAAATTAAACCGTGCAATTTGTACAATCTACGGCTAAAATTAAATCTATGAAATCTGTGGCTGAAAAAACCCAAAATCGAAAACTTGTGCCCGCGCAAGCGGGTATCGCAAGCCCTTTTCACATTATTGACTGCGGGCTTGCTGATTACAAAAAGGTTCTGGAGCTACAGTACCGCTTGCGTGATGAAAGACGCAGGGGCGAAATATCAAATACTGTTTTAATCGTTGAGCACTTCCCTGTCATTACACTCGGCGCCCGACAAAGCGCCAATAAATTATTAGTCAGCACTGAAGATTTGGTACAAAAGCATATCGAGGTTGTCGATATCCGCAGAGGTGGCGGCACAACGGCACACAATCCGGGCCAGTTAGTGTTTTATCCGATTTTAAATTTGCGGCAGCTTAACCTCGGAATCAGTGAATATATCAGAGAGCTGGAATCAATTGGCGCGGAATTGTTAGAGCATTTAGATGTCCATGCCGAAAGAAGAAAAGGCTTTCCCGGCCTATGGGTCGGTACCAAAAAAATCGCCTCTATCGGCGTGCGCGTATCGAAATTTATAACCTATCACGGTATGGCGATAAACATTCAAAACGACCTGAGTATTTTCGAGTTTATAACGCCCTGCGGCCTGGATGGCATAGAAATGACATCGGTGCTGGAAGAGACCGGCAAACGCCATTCAATGAGCCAGGTAAAAGAGAGATTATCTCAGCTACTTACAAGGCATTTCTCGTGAAGCAGGAAACAAAAAATAAGCGACGAGCGACGAGCGACAAGCGACGAGGACTGCCGCCCTGGCTGCGAAGGCCCTTACCGGCAGAGGCAACTTTCCATCGTACTCAGCAGGTTCTCAACTCTCTGGGGCTGGAAACTATATGCAGTAATGCAAACTGCCCAAATCGAGGCGAGTGTTGGGCAAGAGGCACAGCAACAGTCTTGATTTTAGGCAACATCTGCACACGAAACTGCAAGTTCTGTTCAGTGGCCTGCGGCAAACCCAAACCGCCGGACCCGACCGAGCCGTTGCGATTGGCCCGGATGGCAAAACAAATGGGGCTGAAATATCTGGTAATTACCAGTGTAAACCGCGATGATTTGCCGGACGGCGGCGCCGGGCATTTTCGCGATTGCATTAACAAAGTAAGACAGCAGTGTCCTGATATGAAATTTGAAATGCTAACGCCCGACTTCCGCAACTGCCAGGGGTGGGCACTAAAAATCCTGCGCACAGCTTTACCTTTCGTATTTGCCCACAATGTTGAGACGGTTCCATCGCTATACCGAACTGCCAGGGCTGGCGGAAACTATCAACGTTCCTTGAATTTGCTTAAAATGGCCAAAGAAGTCTCCGATAATATCCAGACCAAATCCTCAATTATGCTCGGATTGGGTGAAACTGACGCCGAAGTCGAGCAGGTCCTAAAAGATTTGCGTAATGTCGGCTGTGAAAGAGTTACTATCGGCCAATATCTAAAACCATCAAAGAATTCACTTGAGGTTGTCGAATATGTAACCCCTGCCAAATTCGACTGGTGGAAGCGCACAGCAATAGAATTGGGATTTCGCTGGATTATATCTTCGCCGTTCGCCCGCAGTTCATACTTTGCAGAACAGGAAAATGCCTTAGAGCGTGTGTGAAAAGCCCTTTTCGTCATTCCGAGCGGAGCGCAGCGGAGTCGAGGAATCTGTTTTAATAGACCCCTCGACACAGTTTACCCTGAGCGAAGTCGAACGGGCTCGGGGTGGCAACAAAAGGATTCCGAACTTTTCACACACCCTCTTATAGCCATGCCTTAGTTGGGTAAAGCTGTTTATATCGGACATCAAAACAACCGATACATTTTTTCAATATCGTTTAGGTCAGCCATTTTGTCTTCATACCAAACATTTCTTATACTTTAATCAGGTTATAGAGAAGTTATTAAAAATCTCTTTAACATAGGGTGTTTTCCGGGGGGGGGGAAAATGGCACCCACAAAAAAATCAGTACTGCTAAATCGCCGGGGCGCTGTGCTCATCATATCTATGATATTCGTGCTTATATTTTCCGCCTTAGCTGTCTCGATGGCCACGCTGTCCGGCACTAACGTCCAACTTGCTTCAAATCAGCACAAGGTCAATTCCGCTTTATCGGCTGCCCAATCCGGCCTGGAATGCAGCAGATTTATTCTTGCAACTTACGAATCGATAGTAACTTCTGACGGCCAGCAAGTTACCCAAGGTCAGGCTGATGCGACCTGGGCTGCACTGTGCTCGCATATACAGGACGAGCAGATAGGCGGACAGGTCGTAGCAAGTGCGAATAGCTTTACCGACAACATTGGCAGTGGTGATCAGATTATAACGCCTCAGATAAACTATGGTGCAGCGAATGCATCTTTTCGTGTGAGGTTCTATCGCTACGACGCCGACCCCTATACTATCAGGATGCAGTCAATTGGAACAAATGGCCTTATTACCAGACAGGTGGCTATAAGCGTAGCTGTCCAGAAGGACACAAGTGTTTTAGAGTATGCAGTTGCCAGCAAAAGCAGGGTCATCATCACCGGCGATTCCACCATTGAAGGCGATGTTTACAGTACATGGGACAAGCCTAACATAGCCCCGCCTTTCGAAATGGATAATACTTCTATAGTAAACGGTAGCCTTAATACCGTGGTCAACGAAGAATATTTTGACCCTGCAGAGCCAAACTATGTCGGCTACACACTCGAAGGTGATAAGGTCAAAGGCGCCCATCAGGGCATAAACTATGGTCAGCCTCAGCCAACAGTGCCGGGTTTCGATTATACAGATTATGACACCAGCACATATGCGTCGATGACCTCTACTCTGCCGGCGTCGGGAAACACGGTTAAAGAGTATTTCCCTCACGCACCAAACGATTATACACAGCCAGCCAATTGGTCCAGCAAGGAACTAAATCGTCAGATGTATGAAAATGAAACCTTCACTGATGAACGTCTTCCGGCAGGACGAAACTCGCTATTTAAAAATTGCACCTTTGAAGGGATTTTCTATATCGGTATTGAAGGCAATGGTTGTAATAATGTCCGGTTTGAAAATTGCCAATTCAACGGCGTGATCGTCACCGGTGTGCCGAAGGACTTCAAATGGAAGCAAAATATGCTCTACTTCACGGGCAGCGCAATCTTCAATAATACGGTTATGGAGGAGGCGACCATTCTGGCGCCAAATTTCAATGTGAACCTTGGAAATACAAAGGAGATTGAGAGCGAAAGCGAAAGCGTGCTGACAGGTCTGGTTGTTGGCGGCATCGTTGATGTCCGCGGCAACGCTAACATTGACGGCACGATACTATCAATGTACGATCCGGGGCCATTAGGCAACGTTGCAGCTCAATATGGGACAAATGTCGGTTTTTCCAACGAGAACATTGAGGCCGGCATTCCTGAAGATGTGGGCACGATTCACATCCACCCTGACCCTGAAAGGATGCTGCCTGTGGGGATTAAGAGCAATGTTATTTTCGTCCCTAACCAGCAAAGCTATACCGAGTACTAAACCTGGATATTGTCTTCTCGCTCTCGAATTAACGCGCAGTTTATATAAACATTTAGTGCACTTTAATTAGGATATAAAGAAGTTAATAAAAATCTCTATAACGTGGGTCTATTTCCGGAGGGGGAAAATGGCACCTGTAAAGAAATCAGTACGGATAAATCGCCGGGGCGCTGCGCTCATCCTATCTATGATATTCGTGCTTATATTTTCGGCCTTAGCTGTCTCGATGGCGACGCTGTCCGGCACGAACGTCCAGCTTGCCTCAAACCAGCACAAGGTGGACTGTGCATTTGCGAGCACGGAGTCCGGACAGGAAGCAATGCGATACTGGCTAACACGTGTCGAAATACCAAGTTCGACACCACCATCTAATTATTTCGGCACAATAGTCAGTACTCTGCAAAATGACCTAACTGACAACAGTATCTCGAATATCACGGTTCATAATGACGGTTCAATTTCAACTGTCACGCTGGATTCCGCAACGGGACAAGGCTTTGAGGGAGATCTTATCGACGACCCCAACGACAATATTCTGCAACTTCAGGTCACAGGCGGCGGTGAAATTACACGCACAATAAAAGTTCATTACGATATTGAACCCTACGAATATCCTATTTTCGATTTCGGCCTGGCAACAAAAGGGCCTGTGCACTTTCTCGGCAATCCAACCGTCAGAGGCATAAATTCCAATAGCGAAGCAGATATCTTTATTGATAGCCAAAATAACAATCTCGCGATGCTTGTTACAGGTAATACAAACTTTGACGGCGATATCAGTATCGCAAACACAACCGCCAATGCGGACTTCTGGGGTGACGTCAAAATCGGAGGCGATCAGGGCCAGTCAGCTATAGATAACCACGTTACTATAGGTGCCGAATCTCCAGAATTCCCTGTCCCCGACACGCAACATTTCCAGCAGTATGCAACAGGGGATGTTATTAAATCATCGACCGACTTAACCAATAGTATGGTCTTAACCAACGCGACAATAAAGGCCGGAACTGACCCAAACTTTTTAGGCAATATCATAATAGAGGGGATTCTCTACATCGAACAGCCTAATATTGTTATATTTAGCCGCAACGTCGACTCCAGAGGCATGATAGTGGCTGAGGGCGATGTGAACAATCCAGGAACAAACAGCATGACCTTCCTCGGTAATTTTGCGACCAATCTAGTTCCTTCAGGTGTTCAGTTTGACGCGATTCGACAGGAAACGGGATCTTCAATACTGGCCCCTGCTTTTGCTGTCACTTTTGCGGGCAATTTCTCTGCCTTAAGCGGTGTTATGGCGGTAAGCGGTGTACATTTTTCCGGTAACGTCAGCGCCGTGGTTAAAGGCACTATCGTTAATTACTCTGAAAACCCAACGGTAGTAGAGGGCAACGCCACATTGAATTTTGACCGGTCTGACAATATCAAGGTCCCTGCCGGTTTTGATACTCACCGCATACTAACATACAATCCGGCCTCTTATGAGGAGCTTGCCAACTAATCTATGCCGGTGAAATGTAATCAATCATAAATTGAAAAGGACAAACTAAACCAGCTCGACCTGCGGGACAAAAACTATATAACTCGCCAGCAAATTACTTTGGCAAGTTCTCCAGTTCAAAGATACCCTCTGGAAATTCCGGCTCAGTATCAAGATATACCGTTTTCTTGGTCAATCTATCTTCGACCGTTTTTGGATACCAGCGGCCTGCCTGTGTTTGCGCAAATTCTGTCACTTTTAGTCCATGGATTTCCCGCCTTTGGCAGATATAATCTCGTCCGGGATTCAGATAAAATTGCCGTCCTTGCACTTCGATACGAATCAAATTGTTCTCTCTGGCGTAGGCATCTTGGACAATGTCGGCAGCACCTCTGATGTCAGGCCAACTGAGGTCTCTAACTTCGAGGCCCCAGTCGGTCATTTTTCCCCCCTCCGCACGGATTTTCTCCCCCACTCGCCAAGAGCCGTCTTCCTCGCGAGCAAAGGAGCAAATGTAATTTCCATCGTAGAGAGTCCCTTGAACACTTTCACCTTTATACTCTCGTGACCATTTCAGCAACGAATCAAAAGTATTTCCCAATTCTGGCCCTTTTTTCCGCCACTGGGTGCCAACAGGACCTTTTTTGAACACCAAGTGATGTTCACTTCTCCAGCGTTTCTCATTCTTGTAAAAAACATCAACCATTTCGATTGGCACGTATGGAAGGGTTGGAAGAGCATGCGTTATGATTGCAATAAACCGCTCAGGTCCATTTTCGCGGTAAGAACGGTATTTTACCTTAATCTCTTTCCAAGGTGGCAAAGGCAAACTATTCACGACCTCAGCGTCACTGGGCGCTCCAACGTCATAGATGTCAGCCGGACCATTCTCGGGATATTCAAACGTTCCTTTAACCACCCGCCGGAGTTTCCCTTCGGGATGGAAATACCTCATCTCTTTGGCAATAGGTAAACGCGTTTTTGTATCAACCCACATTTTGCCATTAATCGCCTCCACATTAGCCCCAGCTGGTTTAGCTATTTCATACACCTCGGCTTTTCTACCATCATATCGACCAGTTTTTCGGGCAATTTCCGCTCCCCATTTTATCATTCGCTGGATGTCCTTCTGTAACCAACCCCAAGGCGAGCTTTCTTCTAAGGGCAAGCTACTTTCGGATAGCCGTGAAGTAACGATTCTTTTTGATACAGGGTTATAAGTGTAAATCTTCTGGGTTGTATAATCAGAATACGTGACAGTTTCATCAGCATATTTATATATCACAATCTGCAACTCAAAAGAACACCATATTTCAAGTCTCAGTCGCTGATCATCTGATTTATCATATCCCATTTCCTTCCCCCAGTGTCCGGCATAACTTATGTGCATCCAAGGCACATTTCTAACCGCTTCTCTCACTTTCGCAAACGCCACAGTTGCCCCATCAATTGAGCCTGTAAAACGGTTCAGAACTAAAAGTATCGCAATAACTATCACCGCCGCAGCGGCTATCTTTGTTATTCTGCTTTTCATAATCGTTCTCCATATTGGAATAGTTTTGACTGTTTTGTCTGATGGCCTGAGTCCGAGCGCCTCTATCACATTGTTTTCAAGCCGGGCTACTCTTGACTGCATCGCCTCTACAAACTCACCGAGCAATTTATCGTCGGCTTGCAGAGCTTCAAGATACTCACTGCAAACCTGGCATTGGCTTATATGATGCTGCAACTCATCAGCTTTTTCAGCCGGCAAAGCACCTGTTATAAGCTCCGGAATCTGCTCTTGAATATTTTTACAACTGTTTCCCGTTATGCGCCTCCCTCGGTCTCTAAGAGTTTACGTAACCGTTTTCTGGCTCGGCTTAGCCGAGCTTGTGCCGCAGTCTCGCTAATCTCAAGCGTTTCCGCGATTGCTTTAGTACTTCGCCCATCAAAATAGTAAAGCATCAAAGTAAGCCTGTATTCTTTTGACAGTTTCGCTAAAGCTGCCTCAAGCTCAGGATACTCTTCTGAACTGCTCTTCATTGCCGCAGCTTGCTTAGCAACAGACCTATGCCTGCGTTTTTGCATTCGAATAAAATCTATGCACAGATTCTTCGCGATTCGGCTTATCCACGCCCCAAACTGCTCATTATCCCGAACCTGCTTGATATTATTAAAACCCTTAAGCAATGTCTGCTGGGCAATGTCTTCTGCATCATGAATGTTGCCGAGCATTCCCATACAAATCGCAAAGACACGCCCTGAATAGGCCTTGACAAGGTCCGTATATGCCGACCTGTCTGCGTTACGGCAGGACGCAGCCAATTCTTTTTCTAAATCACTGTTCAACGAGAGCTCCCAATTCCAGCTTCCATAATAATGACGAACGAGAGATTAAAACCTGACAGCTTTTCCCGGAATTCGTCTTGAATTTACCAATTTGTCCGTCCAAAGCCTATGAAAAATGCACGGCAAACGAAAACCAGGATAAGTACGCTTATGCTTTTGTACACTTTTTCTGGTTTTTTAGCTTTTAGTTTTTAGCTTCAATCGTGTATCATCTACGTCATAACGAAAAAAACTCGTGCAAACAATATGGCAAGCGACCTTAAAAACTTGTTACCTATCGGCGGCAATTGGCTTCTCGAAGTGATTGAGGAAGACCCCGTAAGTCTTGAGCCGTATCTGCACAACGGGGAAAGCCAATTGCGTGAGAACGACGACGGATTCAAACTGCCGAACCTAATCGGCATCCTGCCTATTCGAAACGCCGTTGCCTATCCAGGGACAATAACGCCGTTGGCGATAGGTCGCAAAAAAAGCAAAGCCTTGCTCGCCGATACCACGCCAAACGAATCTATCATAGGACTCCTCACGCAGCGCGAGCATGAAACCGATAATCCGAATTTCGACAACCTCTACTCAGTTGGAACCGCCGCCTCGGTGCTCAAGGTCATAAAACTGCCCCAGGGCTCGATGCACGTTGTGGTCCACGGCATAACCCGCTTCAAGGTAATAAAAAAGGTAGCCACAAAACCGTACTTGAAGGCCAAAGTCCAGCCGCTCAACGTCAAAGTAAAAATGACAAAAAATCTTAAGGCGCTTATTGTCGGCGTCCGCCAGGCGGCCAACCGCGTCATCGAACTAAGTCCCCACGTGCCTGAAGAAGCATCGGTACTGCTGGAAAATATCGAAAATCCCTCCGCCTTAGCTGATTTCTTGGCGGCCAATCTCAGTATCGACATCGCAAAGAAACAGCAATTGCTCGAAGAGCTTGACGCAACCAAGCGTCTTGAACAAATATCAGTCATCTTAGCTAATCAACTGGAAGTTCTTGAGCTAAGTTACAAAATCCAGGGCCGGGTCAGAGAATCAATAGACAAAAATCAGCGGGAGTATTATCTGCAGGAACAGCTAAAAGCCATTCAGACCGAGCTTGGACAAAAGGACCTCAGAACCGAAGAGCTAAAGCAAATCAACAAAAATATCGCAAAAGCCAAAATGCCCAAAAAGGTCGAACAAGAGGCCCATCGCGAATTAGACAGATTGAGTAAAATACCACCCGCCTCACCGGAATATAGTGTCATCCGCACGTATCTGGATTGGGTCTGCGAACTGCCCTGGTCAATTCAAACCAGTGACCAGCTCGATATCAACAAGGCCCAGCGAATATTAAACGCCGACCACTATGACCTGCGCAAGGTAAAAAAACGTATCCTCGAATTCTTAGCTGTCCGCAAACTAAACCCAACGGGCAAAAGCCCAATACTCTGTTTCGTCGGCCCGCCAGGCGTAGGCAAAACTTCGCTCGGCAAATCCATCGCAAGAGCTATGGGAAGAAAATTCGTTCGCATATCGCTCGGCGGGATAAGAGATGAGGCCGACATCAGGGGACATCGAAGAACTTACATCGGAGCGCTGCCCGGCAGAATATTACAGGAACTGCGAAAGTGCAGCAGCAAAAATCCTGTATTTATGCTCGACGAATTAGATAAAGTCGGAAGTGATTTCAGAGGAGACCCCGCAAGCGCACTGCTGGAAGTTCTTGACCCCGAACAAAACTTCAGCTTCACCGACCATTACCTCGACCAGCCTTTTAATCTTTCGACCGTAATGTTCATCGGCACTGCAAACTATACCGAGCCTGTTCCACCGGCACTGCGTGACAGAATGGAAGTTATCGAGCTGCCCGGCTACACTGAAACTGAAAAACTCAACATTGCAAAAAAATATCTGGCCCCCCGCCAGATTAAAGAGCACGGCCTAAGCAAAAACCGCTGCACAATAAAAGATGACGCAATACTTTCGATAATCCAGGGCTACACACGCGAGGCGGGAGTGCGAAACCTCGAAAGAAATATTGCTGCTATCTGCAGGGCCGTCGCTACAAAGATTGCCAAAGCCAAAAAGAGACGAGCAACCATCGGCAAAAAGGAGCTTGCGAAAATCTTAGGCCCTGTGCAATTTGAATCGGAGCTGGCCCTGCGAACAGGAATACCCGGCGTCGCAACCGCGCTGGCTTATACACCAGTCGGCGGTGAGCTGCTCTTTATTGAATCCGCCTCTATGCCCGGTAAAGGCAATCTACTACTGACAGGCCAAATCGGCGACGTTATGAAGGAAAGCGCACAGGCCGCGTTCTCCATCGTAAAGGCAAACGCCAAAAAGTTAAAAATTGACCCCGACAGATTCAGCAAATTCGATTACCACATCCACGTCCCAGCAGGGGCGGTTCCCAAAGACGGCCCAAGCGCGGGCGCAGCAATGTTCACATCGCTGGTCAGTCTGCTTCTCGGCAAATCAACTCGACCGGACGTAGCGATGACAGGCGAGATAACCTTACGCGGACTGGTATTACCCATTGGCGGCCTGAAGGAAAAAATCTTAGCTGCAAAACAAGCCGGTATAAAAACCGTCATCCTGCCCGCCAGAAACAGAAAAGACCTCCCCGAAGTCCCCAAAGAAGCCAAAAAAGGACTGCAATTCAAATTCGTCAAAAACACCAATGAAACTCTAAAAATCGCACTCAATACAGACTAAAACCGATTTACGAGTTACTTTTTTCGTTGTCTTCATAATGGTGCTATGGTATTATTGTATGCAGGATAGGTTATTTAACTTCTTACTTATCATAGGAACCCTTTAAAATGGCGTTAAGTACGGAAGAAAAATCAGCTCTCAAACAGTTTAAGGCCGTCCTCGGACAAACTTTGGGCGGTCAGCTAATCGAGTTGAAGCTGTTTGGCTCAAAGGCTCGTGGTGACGATCAACCTGACTCCGATGTGGATGTGCTGGTCATAGTAGCAAGTGATGATTGGCACATGTCTGACACGGTCTATGACATCGCAACTGATATATTTCTTCAGACAGACCTCTGCATATCACCTAAAGTAATCAGCAAAAACATCTTTGACAAACTCCAGAAAGAAAATACTTCTTTTATACGCAATATTAGCAGGGATGCCATTACAGTATGAATAGCGCAGGACAAAAAGCACGGAGAGAATTGGACCGAGCCAGGAAAGCCCTCTTAGCAGCAAAGACTCTCATGGAAAATTAGCTTTATGAAGATTGTGTTTCAAGGTCCTACTATGCCGTCCTGCACGCAGCTAAAGCCGCCTTGGCAACCAAAGATATTGAACCTGAATCACAACAACGCCGTCAAAAGAATGTTCGGCCTGCATTTGATAAAGACCGGGGAAATCGAAAAGGATTTTGCAAAAATTCTCACAGCCGAGCAGGAAGACAGAGCAATCGGTGATTATAATATTTACATCGAAATTGAGCAGGACAGAGCTCTTAAAAGAGTTCGCGACGCAGAAAAGTTTGTCGAGAGAATCGAAAAGTATCTTCAAACTTAAAAAAATCTTACATTCAATTCCCAGTTTCACCGGCGGTTTTTATTTGTTTAGCAGTTGATACCGTTAGTTACCCTTACCACATCGACCATTTCTTCAACATCGTGGACGCGGACGATTGAAACACCCGCTGCAAGTCCAGATGTCAACTGGCACCTTCATCGCTCATTATTCGGGTAATTTTGCGCCTCAGTTCCGGCAGGTCTTTTTGCAGAATTTGCCATATAATCTCAAGGTCAATGCCGAAATATTCATGAACAATCCGGTGCCGCAGCCCTACGACCTTATACCATTCTATTTCTGAATATTTTTCTCTGAACTCATCCGGCAGTCGGCTTGCGGCTTCTCCTATAATCTCAAGATTTCTGACAACAGCGTCAACAGACTTCTGGTCATCTGAAAAGTCATCAAACGACAGGTTTTTGATATATTGCTCGATTCTGTCAATAGCCTGACGAATGTCATTCAGCAGTAAGTCAATGGGTCTTTTAGACATAAATCAGTTCCGGCTCGATGAATTTGAATGCTTGGGAAGTAACCGCTCGACTTGAGACGAGGTCAACTGATGCCTTGAGTGATTTTTCGAGTCTTTCGGCAAGAGTTACGAATTCCAGGCCTATTGACGGGTCAACCTCGACGAGTATATCCACGTCGCTGTCTTGACGCTGGTCTCCTCTTGCGTACGACCCGAATAGAGCCAATTTACGGACCTTAAACTGTTTTTGCAGTTGTGGCTTGTCTTTAGTGAGGATTTTAAGGATTTCTTCTTTTGTTATCATAGTGTTTGTATTCTCGGAATTTGCCTGTCATTATATATTCTGCGCCCTGGATAGCCAACGCTTTTAGCTTTGAATTTTAAGTTTATTTGCTATCTTTACGACATCCACCATTTCAGCTACATCGTGCACACGGACGATTGAAACGCCTGTTGCAGCGCATAAGGCAACAGTTGCGGCGGTGCCGAATATCCGCTCGCCGGGTTTCTCCTTGCCGGTGAGCTTAGCGATAAAGCTTTTCCTACTTGTCCCTACCAGCACTCGATAATCGGCAGCAACGAATTTATCGATATTTCTCAAAAGTAAAAGATTGTGCTCTAACGTCTTGCCAAACCCGATGCCGGGGTCAATAAAAATCTTCTTCCTGTCGATGCCGGCACCTTCGGCTCGCCTGACCCGTTCTAAAAGAAATTCCAGAACCTCGCTAACCACATCCTCATATCTCGGCTCTACCTGCATCGTTGCGGGCGTGCCCTGCATATGCATCAAAACAACTGGCAACTCGTGCTCGGCCGCCAACTCGGCCATCCGTTCATCACTCAAAGCAGTTATATCATTCATCATACCCGCTCCTGCCTCCAAAGCAGCTTTGGCAACTTCAAGCTTGTATGTATCAATACTAATCGGCACATCTATCTTTTTGCAAAGCGCCTTTATCACAGGAACGACACGCCCTATCTGCTCATCAGCAGAAACCAACGCCGAACCCGGCCGAGTCGATTCACCGCCGATATCTATTATTGCAGCACCGTCCGCTGCCATTTGCAAACCGCGCTCAACTGCCCTTTCGGTATCAAAGAATTGACCGCCGTCGCTGAAGGAGTCCGGCGTAACATTCAACACACCCATCACAACACAGCCCGTCGAAAAATCCAGTCTCCCTCTCGGCCATTCAATAACATTCTCACCGCAACGTTTCAACTTTGCTCTCTCTTTGTCACCCCTGCAAAACAGGGGACAAAAATCCAGATATTTAGCCCGCCAATTTATTGGCGGGTTTACGTTTAGCCGTCGCCGGCACGGCGACGTACATTTAGCCCACCGCTTGTCATTCCTGCGAAAGCAGGAATCCAATCCCTTTCAGCTTTTTGGCCAAAGTGCTGTTTCTATCTTTAACGATAACCTTCGTATTTTGAAATTCTCTGCGTACGGGATAATTCTTCCGCAGGCCGTCAAAAAATTCGCCTCTCTTTTCCACCGACCTTTCCAAAATTCGCCGCAGCCGGACGTCATCTTCTCTGATATCGTAAATCTTCTGAACAGCATTAGCCAGCGCATCCTGTTCATTATCTGTGCTCGGCTCTATTCTCAACTGGCCCACAGCAGGCTCAGGCAAAAAATCCTCGATATCAAACTTTACGCCCACTCTAAAATATTCACACGCCGCCTTATAAATCATAATCATACCTGCAATTTTGCCGTCCAGCGAATAACCGGCAATATGCGGCGTGCCAATATCAACCATTTCCAAAAGTTCCGTATCGATATTCGGCTCGTTTTCCCAGACATCAAGCACGACAACTCTCAATCGCCCCGACCGTATTACTGCTTTCAAAGCACTGCTGTTAACCACACCGCCGCGAGAAGCATTAACAAATACGCACCTTTCCCTAAGTGATTTGAAAAACTTCTCATCGGCCAAATGATACGTCTTGTCAACACCCTCAAACGTCAATGGCGTATGCAGCGTTATAAAATCGCAATCAAAAAGTGCTTTTAACGGCAGATATTTTGCCTCGCCGGTTTGTCTTTGCAAAGGCGGGTCGTTCAGATAAATCTGCATCCCTAAAGCCGCACACTTTTTTGCCACCCTGCTTCCGACATTACCTACGCCTATAATGCCTATCGATTTGTCTTCCAGGTCAAAATCATACTTTCGCCCCATTTCGAGCAGTCCGGCAATAACATATTCTGATGCAGAGTTGGCATTCGACCCCGGCGCCGATGCAAAACCGGTATTGTTCCGTCGCAGAAAGTCAACATCGATATGGTCAAGGCCGATAGTTGCAGTAGCCACAAAACGCACCTTGCTGCCAGCCAATAAATCCGAATCCACCGGCGTAATACTGCGAACCAAAAGAACATCGGCATCACGAACAATGTCTGGCGTTATCTCTCGGCCGCCAACAACTTTAACATTGCCGATGGAAGAAAAGCACTCAGCCACAAACGGAATATTTGCATCGGCAATTATCTTCATTTAATCATTTTACCTCCATACGGGTCTTTTATTTAACTTCTTTTACAGGAAAGTCTTATGGACAAGTATATTGAATTCGACTCGGATAGCAAGAAAACTGTAGTATATGACCACATCTCTTTGAAAGTTTTAGAAAATTTCCTCTTCTCTTTATGAAAAATGGCTAATATGACATAGATATAATTGGTAGGGTTGAGTAAATAATCAATAGTCAATAGTCAATAGTCAATATGGATACATACGTGCGTCATCTGGCGCCGCATCGACGGACTTTCAACAAGCGTATCACATATCCGCCGTCTTTTGGCGGGGTTATTTTAAAAAGGGGCTTATACTGAATCATTCGGTATAAGCCCCGAATTGCCTGCACTTGCGTAACCGCACCTGTGCCTGCGTTACCCCCATTCTTGCTTTCGCAAGAAAGCACGGGGGTGTAGGCAGGTACAAGTGATACAAATCTATCATATCAACCGCGTAAGTTAAATTGTCAACTGAATTCCGGTTTACGGTACCGATCGATACAGCCGAATATCATCAAAAAAGACTAAACCTGAACCGCCGGCCTGTCCCGATACATCGGCATTCTTATCGCCGAAACCAATGGCAATCGTATTGACATTGGCAAGGTTCACGCCCTTAGCCGCAAACTCCTGCAAGTCGATAGTCCATTCCGTCCAGGTATCTATCAACGCCGCGTCGGGATTATCGTGATAGACCGTCGCGCTGCCGTTGAGAGCCACATACATCCGCTCAGCAGCATTAGATGTGTCGCCGCAGAACCACAGCGACAGTACACCAACACCTTCCTCGGTCCAATCACGCGCCGAGACCAACGTCATGGTTGCCTCAGAGTACTTAAGATTGTTGTCGTAGCGATACGCCATCGACTGCCTGCCGCCGTGAACGACCGTCGTCTCGGCGAAAGGTGGGTCGTCATAGGCTATCAGGGAACCGTTTGTCGTGGTCCCATATCCATCTATCCACGTACTGAATATCTCGTCGGGCGGATAGTCGTTGTAGTCCTCAAAATCGTCTATTCCAATGAAGTCGGTTACCGAGAAGCTCCATACGTTGCCTTTGCTGATTGTCGCGTCGGTATTATACTCATCGACACGCCAGTAGTAAGGCCCGCCGCCCCATTCAACGCCTTCGGCTGGAGTATAAATAGTAACACCCTGTCGGCCTCGATATATGCCGGTCGTATCGGTTGCATTGGCATCGGCAACGACATCTTTATCGGTGCCGAAATAGACATCGTGCTGTGATGCATTATCTCCCGGCGACCAGTTGAGCGGAGTCGCATCTTTGATGTACGGTGTTGAGCCTTGACTCGGCTTCGGGCCCCAGGCAACTAATGGGTCACCTCGCATAACCTGTGTGATTTCTTCCTGCGCCAGAGCCCTATCGTAGATGCGGAAGTCGTCGATATCGCCCATGAGCGCGGTGCGGCGGTCTCTGGCGCCGTCGAAGGTGTCGGCCATAGAGTCGGCGCCGAGGAAGCCGTAACGGACCGCGCCGCTTCCCATTGTCGGGCCTCCGGTCATGGTCGCGTCCAACCGGCCGTCGATGTAGATGGACATGAAGCCCTTGTTGTACACGCAGCAGATATGGTGCCAGAATCCGTCGTCGACGCGCGTGAGGCTGCCGAGCTCGGCCAGCCCGCTGCTGGTCGTGACGTCGTAGTCGATAAGGCCGAAGCCGGCGCCGTAGCTGTCTATCGCCAGACGCCAGTAGTTGTCAGGGTCGAACGAGGCTAATATCTGAGTACCCTGGTTTTCCGTGCGCATCCAGCAACAGACGGTCGACTCGGTATAGGTGTCACCTTCGTATTTGAGGTTGTGGATGGCGACGTAGCCGTTCTGTCCGAAGTTCAGGGCGGAATCGCCGACCAGTCCCGGGATGACCCAATGTGCTGTGCCCATCAGGGTGCCGTGACTTGCATGACCGGAGGAGTCGACCGCGGTGGAGCCCTGGGCCTCGTCCAGTTTGTACAGAGCGAGAAGGTTCGGATCGCTGATCGAGATATCAGGGATCGTTGTGAAGCTCCAGAGATCGCCTGTGTGAGTTACGGCGCCGTCGAATTCATCGACCTGCCAATAGTAGGTCTTGCCGGATTCAAGCACGCCCGGATCGTAGGTCGCTGTTGTCTGGGGTAGGGCGCCGGCGGCATTAGTCACATCGTCGGGATTGTCGCCGGAATACACACTGTGCAGCTTCGCATTCATCCCGGGCTCCCAACTGAGAGTTGTATCGGGATCTACGAATGCTGCGCCGTCTGCAGGAATGGGTTCATACGCCTTCAGCGAGGGGACCGTGAAGCTCCAAACATCCCCCTTCCACGGGCTGTTCGGATCGGCGTCGTTTAGCTCATCGATGCGCCAGTAGTAGGTCGTGCCTGGGACAAGCCCGTCCGGAAAAGGAAAACCGTGAAAGCCAACAATAAGAGTCGTTCCAGACTGGTTGCCCTGAAACGTGCCTTCGGCGCTGGCATTCACATCTTCAAAATTGTTACCGAAGTACATATCGTGCGAGGCTGCAAAGGCCCCTGGCTTCCAACTGAGATTCGCCCAGGTGTCTTCATACCGCGAGCCGTCCGCCGGTTTCGGGCTGGATGCCAGCGGATTCGTGCCCGCAGCCGAGGTATCCATCGCCTCCCGTATCTCGTCCTGCGTGAGTTCCCGGCTGTACATGCGCACCTCGTCGATCAAACCGGTGAAGTTCCGGTCGGCCCTGGGGCCGCTGCGACCAATGTTGAGATCAATTCCCACGGCCGTGATGAACGGGTTGGTCCCGTTGCCGACCTGGAATGTGCCGCCGGGCTCGCCATCCACGTAGAACTGGACGTCTTCCATTAAACCGCCTTCCGGAAGCACCGCCGCCACGTGATGCCACTGCCCGTCGTTGACTATAGTCTCACTACGGTTGTTGCCGTTGCCGTGCTCGATGCGCACGCGACCGGCGTCCAGGCGAAATTCGACCTTTAGACCACCTCCTTCGCTTCCCCAGCTCAGCATTTCCGGCTCTGCGCCGGCGGTCGTCTGAATCCAGCAGGCAAGTGTCCAGGGAGGCCCCATAATACCTTTGTACCCGTCCACGCTTACATGGTCGTCGGTTCCATCGAGTTCCAGAGCCCCACCATGCACGCCGTCATTCACGAAATGTGCATCGGCAATAAGCGTGCCGTGGCGGTCATTGCCGGAGAAGTCCTGAGCGTCGCTGTCGAGAGGCCAGTAGCCCTCCAGTCCTGTGATGACGTCACCCGTTGTGGTGCCGCCTGCCAGGGCCAGCACGGCCGTTATCACCAAACAAAGCCTCTTCTTCCACATAATAATCCTCCTTCAAAAATTAAATATATGTTGTTAATAGAAATGCAAAATTTCTTCACTGCCAAGCACAAAGTACCCATTACAATCCTGTGCCTTGCATAATACATAATAACTCCTCTTCTTCTGAAAAGATATGAAGACTCAATACGTCAGAAGTCCAGAATCAGCAAATAAATACATACACTGGTACAAGCCTCACTAATTATATTTATACTAAATCACCTGCTTTGCAGTCAAGCAATATCCCCGCGCTTACCCATATTTTCAATGAGATTGTGTAGAAATGCGTAACCTTTTTACCTGTGCTCTTATGCTCTTATTTTTTGCCCACGAACTCCGAATCGCGGACATTTTCTCGATGGATTGACCGTAAAAAGAAAAAACGGCCGATAAAAATAGCATAACTGCAACGATATGCAAAAATACAAAAAGTTTTTTGTAGAAAATCAATATTTTGCCTAAATGTGCTAAACTATCCAATTTAACATTGACGATAAAACTTATCATTGACAGAATATTGATTTGTAGGAGATTAACATTATGGAGGCTTTAATTGAGCAGCGTAAGGATAGCAGGAACAATGTTTCTTGGCCTATTAGTGTTTGGATTCCGGAAGCTAACAGGTTTTTTAATGGCCGAAGCTGCAATATAAGCAAAACAGGTGTTTTTATTACCCTGCCGGTAACGGCGCCGATAAGTCCGGGTCATATCGTAGAGCTCAATTTTCCGCGTACAGAGGCTTTGGCGAAGGAAAAAGGACAATTTGCCCGAATCAAAATCGGTAAAGTTGTCAGAGTGGACCGCAAGAATCTGCTCGAAAGTGCTGAAATTGGCGTTGGTATTGCCTTTCAGTAGGCGATAAGAGATTTTTGGCCCAACAGGAAGAGGTTGCGGAGAGGTTTAGGCTGACGGTGATACGGGGCAATGGAAGAGTAGAGACTGATGACTGAGAGGAGTCATCAGTCTTTTTTTTGTAGGGGCAACCCCATGTGGTTGCCCTGATGTGTTGTTATTATCAGGGATAGGGCGGCCACACAGGGCCGCCCCTACTTGATTTACAGGCTGGCCGTTACATCTGGGTTTTCTTCGTCTGTTCGCCAATTGAGAGGGTTTTCGGCAATATACTGACGAACGTGATTTAACTCTTCTTCATTGCGTATGATATGTTCGTAATAATTACGCTGCCATAATTTCCCGGCAAACGCTGGCCATCCATTTTGTTTTACACCCCGAATGTATTGATTGGTTGTCATCGTCTTGAACCAATTCACAATATCCCCCAACGTAGGGGCAACCCCATGTGGTTGCCCTAATTTGCTATGATGTTGTCCCGATGCGTTGTTCAACGTAGGGGCAACCCCATGTGGTTGCCTGAATTTATCATGTTGTTGCCCTGATTTGCTACGTGGTTGCCCTGATTTGCTATCGCGGCCACACAGGACCGCCCCTACGATGTTTACGATTCCTTGAAAATGGTTCGGCATAATAATATATCCATCTGTCTGAACCGAGGGGAACGACTGTGATGGACATTAGGGTCATATTTGCCGGACATGAATGAATTTTACGAAATATCCGTTAAGTTGCAAGTAGGGGCAATCCCACGTGGTTGCCCTGATTTGTAACGTAGTTGCCCCAATATTTAGACCCGCAATTCATTGCGGGATTCCATCCCCAATAATCAATAATCAATCATCAATTGACGGGTCATTGCGAGCAAAGCGCGGCAAGCTCCGCTCGGTCATTTCGACCGAAGTGATGTGCAGCATCACGAAGTGGAGAAATCTATTAAAATTGCTTGTCCCCGAACGTAGGGGCGGTTCGCGAACCGCCCTTACCCGAACCTCTCCTAATTTTCTAAATCTTGCCTTTTGAACCAATTACCCAATCCCCCAATTCTCAATTCACAATTCTAAATTCTTTTGAGTTTACCCTCGATGTTAGCTCACCTGCTTTTCTGTCGGGAGTCGGGGGCCGCCAATCTCAATATATTTAGCCCCAGGTTTCACCTGGGGTTTTTGTTTAGCCGTCGCCGCCACGGCGACGTTGTCATTCCCGCGTAGGGGCAATCCCATGTGATTGCCCTGATATGCTTTTTCAATTTTGATTTGTAATTTTGATATTTACTTTTTGACTTTCTATTTTCCAGGGTAGGGTGGGGCTTGCCCCACCAATTCTAAATTCATAATTCTACATTCTAACTTCTCGAATTCCCCAATCTACCAATTCTCAATTCTCAATTCCAACTTCTTAATTCTAAATTCTAACTTCTTAATTCACTATTCTAACTTCTAAATTCTCAATTCTAAACTTGACTGTTGTCAAGTTCTGTGTTATTTTCTGAACCTAAAGGCGTGAGGCAGCCGGGAGCAGCAATACTTCTATGAATCGTCCGTTTGTCATTCCTGCGCAGGGCAGGTATTGATTAATGATGATTGATTCCTTCGATGGAACTCATGACAAGTATTTGGATTCCGCCGATTTGTTAAAAATGAATAAATAAATGACCAAAAGAGTCAGGAGGCATTTGTATGCAATTTGCACTTTTACATTTGAGTGATGTCAATTTAAGAGGTGTTGATAGTGATATAGCGCCGTATATACCAAGGATAAAGATGATTGCAGATGCAGTAAAGGGCAAGACGCATGCCATTGACTTTTGTGTCTGTATGATAACTGGAGATATAGTGGATCGTGGAAGTTCAGTAGGTTATTCTGCAGTTGAAAGCCTTATCAAAGAACTTAAGAATGAACTTAAAGGCAGTTTTGAGCTGGGCTTTAAAGTATTGGCAATACCCGGAAACCATGACTGCACATTCCAGGAAGAGAAGCTACGAGAAAGAGTCATATCAACATTGAAAGATCCCGTCGATAACATTGAGAAGGAAACGATTCGTCTTTTAACATCTGTTCAGCGTGATTTTTTCGCTTTCACCAACAAAGTCTCTGATTTTGAGGGAGATGACTCTTGGGCAATAGAATCGCTGTCTCATTTGGTAGAATATCAATTAGAGAACAGTCTCATACAGGTGCTATTATTGAATTCCTCATGGATATCTAGCAAAGAAGAAAAGCCTGGCATAATGTTCATCCCGATCAAAGATATTGAATCGCCTGGTTTCATTGGATCGTATGATCAGAAGGATATGTTTAGAATTGTGGCTTCACACCATCCTTTCAACTGGATGCATCCAACGAATGCAAGACAGTTGAGGCAGTTGTTCCACGAAAGAACGGATATTATCCTCTATGGGCACGAACATATTTCTGATGCAGAAATGGTACAAGACAAATATGGGGAAAAAAGTGGCTATTTTCATGGAGCCAAGCTTTTCGGATCTTCTTCTGAGCAGAGCGCATTCAATCTGGTGCTGATTAGAAATAATAACGTTGATCTTTATGAGTATTGCTTCGACAATGACTTCTATCGACCTAAAAACACTGACGCAATACACTTCTCATTGACTGAAAGAAAGAAGGTTCTCAATTTTACTGCCAACTTTGAACGTTATCTACAAGATCCGGGTACGAGCTTTACTCATAGGAGAGTCGATAAATTAAAACTTACTGACATCTTTGTTTGTCCTTCTGTAGAAGTTGTGAGCGATACATCAAAAACAGGTCGAAAACAGCTTGATGATATAGGAGAGGTTGAAAAGTATATTATTGATAATTCAAAAACTGTTATAACAGGCGTTGAGAAATCTGGAAAAACATCACTTGCAAAAATTCTATGCAAGAGCTTTTACGAAAAAGGATATTGCCCTCTTTATATTAAGGCTAGGAATATCTTTGCCAAAAGGGTGAACCACTTAGACGATGTGCTAAAGAAGTTAATTAGGGAAGTGTATGAGGACACGGATTCATTCGAGCGTTATCTTCAGAAATCATCTGAAAAAGGAGTTGCGCTCATAGATGGCCTTAAAGACCTGAATGTTGACCAAAAAATAAATATGAAAGACATTTTAAATAAATTGCCGTCCTACTTTAAGAGTATTGTTTGCTTCATGACAGAAGAAGAATATCTTGAGTGTTTAACGGGAGAAAAGATAGAAGGAGAATTATTAAAGTATAACCGTTTACAGATTTTACCTTTTTCTAGACTTAAACGCCATCATCTTGCGCAGAAATGGGCTACCTTAGGATTGGATGAAGGCGAACGTAGCAAGATATCAAGATATTTGAATCAGATTGAAAAGCGTATCGATGTTTCATTGGGTAAAGATTTAGTCCCAAAATATCCTCTGTTTCTATTAACCATTTTACAGACCTTAGAAGCAGTTATACCACATGCCACACCAACTCATGGTACGTGTGGTTCTTTTGGCTATGTTTATGAAGCCCTGATAACAGCAAGACTTGCATTTTCATCAGGCTCTTTAGATGATATTGGCAGTCTATACAATTATCTTTCTGAATTGGCATATTTCATGTATTCGCAATCGACACCTAAGTTATCAGTTTCGAGCTATGATAAATGACATGGAGAATATCGTGAAAAGTATGTTATACGATTAGATATAGATAAGATAAAAAAACAATTGATAAAAGCAGATATTTTCGACGGCTTTAGCGATGATATTAAGTTTAAATATAAATATATTTATTGTTATTTTGTTGCAAACTATCTTCATCAAAACATTGCCAAGAACGAAATTCGACAACACATTACTCAAATTGCAAAATCGCTACATAATGAGCAGGCCGCCAATATTGTTATGTTTCTTTGTCATCTATCAAAGGATGCGATAATAATTAATAGCATCTTAGAGGGTGCATCTAATATTTTTCAAAACTTTCCTGAGTGTGATTTAAAAGAAGATGTGGCGTTTTTGCAACTAACTTCTGAGGACATGCCTTTTCCGGATTTGCCAAAGGTTGAAGATAAAGATAAAAGTCGACAAAAGGTTCTTAAGGAACAAGATGACATTGAATCCCGTAAGGGCAAACAAGACAGTACCGATTATCCAACTATAAAGAGCGCTTCTCAAGATAGCGGTGATATTGAAGCTTCACAAGTCAATGCTTCTTTTAAAACTATTCAAATTCTGGGACAAATATTAACGAATTTTCAGGGGAAGATGATTGGAGAGGAAAAAGAAGTTATTGCTAAGACTTGCTTTTCCCTTTCATTGAGGGTTATTTCCTCTTTTTTGAAATATATCACGACTGACCAAAAAGATATTATTCAATTGTTTGAGGAAAAAATTCGCGATGAGCATCCAGAGCTTGCTCCATCGGAAATTCGAATTAAATCCCAAAAATATCTATTTCAACTTTCCGAGTTTATGGTTCTTGCAATTATCAAACACACATCGGATTCTGTTGGGCTTCCGGCTTTGTCTGAGTTATTTGATATTATTTTTAATACAGTGTCTTCGACTCCTTACAGAATCTTGTCTCTTTCGATTAAGCTTGATTATTACCGTGGATTTCCTATCAAAGACTTGGAGACAAACATCCAATCCGAACATTCTAACTACTTTACTAAAACACTTATCCAACACCTTGTCTGGCTCCATTTTTATCTCTACGAGGTTGATTATGCTACAAGACAGAGAGTCGGAGAATTGATTCAGATTGATGGAACGCAAAAAATATTGATAAAGACAAAGCAGAAACTTCTTACCACAAAGTCCCGTCCAGCAAGGAAGGCCACGAAAAGAAAAAACCGCAAAAGCAGAAGAAAAGGAAAAAAGGGAAAAGGAAGAAGAAAACCATAGCATAAAAATGTGAAAAACCAGGTTTTTAGCCTGACAACGGCGTTTTGCTCATTTAGATCATGGCAGTGGAGGAATCACAAGTGACCGACAAAGGCGAAAAGCGTGTATTTAGCGGTGTGTGGCTAATTTTTTTGGCCGTTATTTTTGTACTTTTGTTTGGAATTATGTTATAATACGCCTATGTTAGCCTGTCCCTTAGGGGCCAGCAGGCTAACATAAACCGCCAGCAGGCGAAGATTGCATGTCAGAATCTCGTAGCGCAGCGAAGACCCCGCACTAATTGAGCTTTGCTCACGACTAATTGGTGCTGGGCCAAATAACCAATCACAAACCCTTACCTGACCCGTTATTATGAGGAATAGAACAACAATCAAACCACCCATCCCGACAACGTCGGGATTCCACAATTTTGCATTTTACACTTTGCACTTTGATTTCTCCTCTCTCACCCCTTACACCCCTCACTCACACACACACACTCTCTCTCTCTCTCTACTGCCTCTCTAGCGCGCACGCCGCAACGTCCGATAATATTGTAGCTTTCCTATCTCCCCTAAACTAACAAAATGTTAATTTGAAAAAAGCGCATTTTTCGTAACCGGTCAGTTATGGGTGGGAAAGGGTGGATTATGACGAGTCA
>CAYQKF010000066.1:0-27217 GCA_964417935.1 uncultured Pirellulales bacterium | reverse complement strand
TCATCGGCTCCACCGCGTGGAAGCCTGAGAGAACTCGCTTGTTTTGGGACTAGTAAGTTCCGCGTTTATTACATATAGGTACTGTGCGTCATGTGAAAACGTGAAAACAGATTCATTCTTGGCAAAAAGATCTGAAGACAGAAAGGTTACATCTTGCCCATGCGACAAGTGTAACGGATCATCGTCGTGTCCTGTCCCGACAGAAACTACAACTGGTGGTCCATAAAAGTCAGTTGCTATAAGAGCATCCAAAAATGGAACTGTATTCTTGGGAACAAATAAAACAGACATATGCCCATGCGAAAAAGACGACTCAAAAAGTGAACGCTTTAACTTTTTGGCGTCTTCATCTGAATCAATAACATAATAATTCTTATCATTGGGGAATCTATAAGCCTTCGAATTTCTTAAGAAACGCGTGTTCCAGACAATGATTCTCCCAAAATACTTGGGGTCAATGAATAGTGATAAGAAGGTGTTGACTACATCTTCGCATTGTATACTGTCCCGTATAAACTTATCAATAGATTGAGGATCCCAACTTGGACCGACTTGATACTGTGTAGCCCTAATAGACATATTGAAACTCCTTAATTGTCCGTCTTACTTTTTAAAACAAATTCCAAAAGTTCTTCCACCAATTCACAAATTCCTGTGGTAAGTGGTGCTGTTGGAGGCTTGGGTGTTTACCCATATGAAAATGCCAACCTTCTTTCCATACACCTCTATGCTTCCATGCGCCGTACTCAGGTCCACGGAACTTAGCATACTTTAATCCCCCAGCTATGAGTATTGGCCCTTCAGCACGTCGCCATCCTGTCTCTCCACTTTGAAAGGCATCACCCTCGGACCATTCTCTCACAGTTGACGAGACTAAATATGGTATGCCACTTTCTCTGTCAAACAATCCGCCCAAAATTGCATTTACTACCCCGTAACATGCTTGACTGTAAGCCCCAACTACTTCGGGAAGCGCTTCGCCCCATGTATGTGTATAAACAACCTCAGGGTCTATCTTGTCAGCTATCATGCCAGCTAGCCTTGAATCAATTAGCGGTGTATGTCCGTATTCTGAGTGGGTGACATTCAGTACTGAAATACCCACGATTTCAACCATGTTCATACTGATGTCGAGTTCATCTGGAAAATCAAAGACACAATCGTATTGACCATCGCTATATTCAACACTTGTAAGAGTAACATCTGGATACAAGCCATAAAAACCCGCATCTATAAGATACGCATCGAAATCTATCTTATGCGAATGTTCAGGATGTGCAAGTAGATATTCATCAGAGGAAGCGTTTTCCCATACGGTTCCCAATGGAATTGATATAGATATTGAAGCATATCCGCTCGGATCCAAGAAGCTCAACGGATTATTCCTACAATAGGCATACCAATTGATGCCATCGCCGTATCCGACGGGGTCGGTTTGCATAAACCGGCCGATGTGTGGATTATAATATCTGGCGCGATAATAGTAAAGTCCTGTTTCGATATCGAATCTCCGGCCGGTGAACATGTAGGGATTGTCAAGGAAGTTGGGGTCTGAGGCCGCCACCTGGCCATAGATGCTGTACTCGTAGGTCTGGACGGTATCGCCGGCCGAATCACTTAAGGCCACCACGGAACCCAGGCCATCGTAGTGATAGTAGTATTCGGCGTCATTAGCGACCGCGTCTATCATACAGATCGGCTCATCAACGCCCGGGCCGTAGATGTATTTGCGCAGGAGGAAGTTATCGTGGTCGTATTCAGCGATAACGTTACCGCCGTCATAGATGTATTTGAGGCTGTAATCATCATCGATCGTCTTTTTGATGCGCCTGCCGGCCGGGTCATACGTGTAGTCAATCGTCTTCCATTTTGTCGGGTCCGGGGGTGGATCCGGGGTTGGATCTGGTAAACCTGTCCACAGCACATAGTCCAGCCGGCCACAATCGTCGCCCTCGTAATCACTCCCATCCTTTACATAGACCCATTTCAGCGTGTGGCTGCCCTGGCCGCTGATATCATAAGACTTCTGCTGCCAGGCTACCTCTCCGCTAATCTGGTGCTGAAGTTGCCCATCAATGTAAAACTGTAAGAAGTCATAGTCTTCTTCAGACGAGACCTTCATTGATATACGAATCTCACGTTTTTCATTTTATTCCTCTGGTTATGTGGTTATGTATTTTTTAAATTTGGCTGAGCACCACGATGAGCATGAAATGGATTGTCCACATAACTTCTGAATTTCTTACCGCTATCATTTTCATATCCTCCGGCCCCCATTTTTGGGCACCAGGACAACCGCCGCATTTACGGCTGCCGAACTCAACGAATCGAATTGACCAGACAGGATGTTTCCTCTAAGCTGATTGATATGTAGTGTACCAGATTATGGCCGTCCCCATCAAGCACAAATAGTTATTCTCGACTTGCCAGAGGTCTCATCCAGCCTGACGGGGTCAATTGGGCAATTCGGCTGGCCGGATGGGTGCTGATGCGGCCTGAGTTTTGCAGGGTTGCTTTCCTGCTCTGACCGGCTCTCGTCTCGTCGTGCCGGGAGGGGGAGATTTATTCCTCCTGGGCCTCGAACGGCAGCGAGCCATCCCCATCCCGATAAACGACATCGGGATGAGGCTGCCACCCAACCATGGGAATGACAACTTACAGATTCAATCTTGACAGATTACTATCCCTTAACCGTAAGAGCCGGTTTTTCAGGAAACCGAACCCAATTTATGGCCGGGGCCTACGGTGTATAGGCGTTTTTTCGACTCGGTGTTGATATGAGAGGAAACGACTTTACCGACAAAGATTATATGGTCGCCGGCGGGCATCTGCGATTCGAGTGTGCATTCGAAATTGGCGACCGCATCAGTCAGCTGCAGCGAATCAATGGCTTTTGCAGGTTCGGTTTTGCAATCGAACTCGGCGAATTTGTCGGTGTCCCGGCCGGACTTTGAGCCGAAGAATAAAGCCGCATCAGCCATCTCTGAGGATGGGAACGCAATGGTAAAGCTCTTTGAGTGCGTGATAGCTTCTATCGAATAGTGAGTCTTTGCAACGGCTATTGCCATCATCGGCGGGGACCCTGATACAATCATTGTCCAGCCTAACGTAATAGGGTTGGCGCGGCCAGCTTTGTCTTTAGCGATGGCTATCACTACCTGTTCGGGATATTTGGTTTTGATTGCATCGGAATATTCAGCTTGTTTTTGCATTGCTTTTCTCCGTAACTGGTTTTATATTTGCCATAGAAAAATTGTGTCTATATCGTATCGTAAATAGGATACGGAAAGGAACGAAAAACGTAAAGAGAAAACCGTCGCCCCTTCGGCAAGCTCAGGGCAGGCTTGCCAGCGACGGCTAAACACGACCCCCGGCGCAGGCCCGGGGGCTAAACAAATAAGAAACACCCGGGTCGATTTCAATATGGTTTCAACGCCATAATCAGTTTTTACAAGGAGAAAGAAGTGGGTACGATTGGATTTGTGGGCAGTGGGAATATGGCTGAGGCCCTGATAAAGGGTGTAATAAACGCCAAAGTTTATTCGCCTGAAAATATCTTCATAAGTGATATTCGAGCTGAGCGAATTGAATTCCTTGCTGAAAAATATAATGTTATTGCCTGCGAAAAAAACAGCGAACTGGCGGCGAAGGTTGAAACGGTCGTCTTAAGTGTCAAGCCCCAGAATATGACCGAGGCGTTAGAGAGTGTAAAAGACGCCGTCGGCACCGACAAATTTGTTATATCCATCGCCGCAGGTATAAAGGTCGCAAATATTGCTGCGGTCTTAGGTGATATTGCAATAGTTCGCGTTATGCCCAATACGCCGGCTCTGATTGGCGAAGGGGCCAGCGCGTTATTCGCCAACGAGCGGGCAAAGCCGATGCTGGAAAAGGCCAGGTCGATTTTCTCATCGGTTGGTAAGGCGGTTGTTGTTGAGGATGAAGATTCGCTCGACGCTGTAACGGCGGTAAGCGGCAGCGGGCCTGCTTATTACTTTCTGTTAATGGAAGAAATGATAAAGGCAGGCGCCGAATTAGGTATGCCTGAAAATGTGGCGAAAGATTTGGTCCTTCAGACCGCTAAGGGAGCCGGTCTGCTTGCGACCGAGGCTGATAAAAATGGTGAAAGTCCCGCCGTTCTTCGCCAGAAGGTTACCTCCCCCGGCGGAACGACCGAAGCAGCACTGAAAGTTTTTGCTGCGCACAATTTCAGCCGGTTGATAACTGATGCCCTGACGGCGGCTTGCAACAGAAGCAAGGAACTGTCAGGCTGACCTGCTGCGACCAGTCGCGACGAGCCCGACTCGGCGGACGGGCGCAGCACGGCGAGTTTATCCGACTACGATTGCCTCGACAGGGCATTCGTCGGCGGCCTGCTGAACGGCGTCCTCGTACTCTTCAGGAACATCATCGACGATTACCTGGGCCAAATCGTCGCCCATCTCGAAAACTTCAGGACAGGTATCTACACAAAGTCCGCAAGCGGTGCAGGTATCTTCAATTCTGACTCTCATAATAAATTCCCTTTTTAATCGATTACCAATAATCAATTTAAAAGATGGTCGGGTTTACCCACAGCACAACCAGGCAACTCGCTTATGGCTGCTCGGTTCCCCGCCTGACCAGGTTCACGGGCCCGGCTTGCATGGGACCCGACCACAAAATTGGCTATTGATTATATTGTCCTATGTCAGTAATATACCAGAGTAAATGGTAATTTCCATGGAAAGATTTTAAACTAACAATTTTTTTGCAGGGCATTTAGTTAGTAAGTATGTCTTATACAGTTTTGGCACGAAAATACAGGTCGCAAACGTTCGATGATGTCATCGGCCAGGACCCTATCGCTCAGACACTGAAGAACGCTATAAAGAGCGACAGGGTCGCGCACGCTTACCTTTTTGCGGGCACTCGCGGTGTCGGTAAAACCACTATGGCACGGGTGCTGGCAAAAGCGCTCAATTGCCTTGCCGTCGATGAGCCTACCACGCAGCCATGCTGTAAGTGCGATAGCTGCATTGCGATAAACATCGGCGAAGATATCGACGTCATCGAGATAGATGGCGCATCAAACAATCGAGTTGATGAAATTCGGGAGCTTCGTGAGAATGCTATATATCGGCCTGCGCGTTCGAGATTTAAGATTTACATTATCGACGAAGTGCATATGCTCACCGTTTCTGCTTTCAATGCACTTCTAAAGACATTGGAAGAGCCGCCCAGCCATATCAAGTTTATTTTCGCCACTACCGAGCCGAACAAGGTCATCGCGACAATTCAATCGAGATGCCAGAGATTTGATTTCAACAATATAGGGCCTGCCTCAATAGCCGGACAGTTGAAGTTCATACTCAAACAGGAAAAGATAAAGTACGAAGAGGATTTGGTCCTGCCGTTAGCGAAAATGGCAAACGGCTCGATGAGAGATGCCCTGAGCCTGCTGGATAGAATGATAAGCACCGGCATCGAACCTTTGAGCAGCCGATTACTTGAGGAGTTTTTAGGCTGCCCGAACAGCGAAAAAATCTGGAACCTCATCGGGCAAATCGGCGACAGCGATGCAGCGGGGACACTTGCTGCGATAGATGATTTAATCAGTACCGGTATAAGCGAGGTGCAGGTCGTTGATTCGCTTATTGATTATATGCGCGATTTGATGGTGGTTAAATCCACAGGGCCCGAGAGCGAACTTGTGATTTTGACCGGCCAGCAGCGAAAGCGGGCCGGCGAATTAGCTGAAAAATTTGATATTGCCGCGCTTGTTTATAATATTTCGACGCTGGAAAAGCTGCGATGGGCAATCAAAAACAGCGATACAAGCCGGGCACTTTTAGAAGCTTCGCTGTTGCGATTTGCCTTAAGCGAACATTTCCTGAATGTTGATGAGCTTCTTTCACAATTGCGAGCAGGCGCATCGGCCGGCATAAAAAAAAAGCGGCCGGTAGCCCATAACATACCCATCAAGGCCATAGCCCAGCCGGCCAAATCGCAAATCAGCGAGCCGGTTGGTTTGTCCGGACTGAATGATATACACTCGATACAAGACAATTGGCAAAGTCTCTTAGGAGTTATTACCGCCAAACTCGGGCCGGGTACCGGCGGGCTGTTAAGCTCTGCTGTACCGGCCCGATTTGAGAATGGCGTCTTGACGCTTGAGTTCGGCGCATCGGCTCAGATGCAGAAAAGAATGTGCGAAAGTAACGGCCGAGCCGAGCACATCCAGGCCTTATTGGGCGAGCAGCTCTCAACGCCTGTGAAATTGAAGTTTGAAACCGCTGCTGGTGAGCAGACCAAGCCTGAGCCTGGTGCGAACCAGCCGAAGACCAGCGGTCAAAAAAGAAATGAGCTGATTAACGACCCCGCCGTAAAGACAGTCCTTATGGGGCTGGACGCAACCATTACCGGTATCGAAGAAGATTGAGGGAGTAAATTCGTCCGTGTCGATTGAGGACCCTCCTCCACCATTTACTCGGACGGTTTCGTTTCAGATTCTCGTAGGGATTCACGAGCCATTTTGACACCAAACTCGTAAAGGCGGCTTTTGTTCCGGGGGCTTTTCTTGATATCTTTGGTATAGAATTCTTTTTTAAATTCCTCGAAACTAAAGGCTCGCGGCTTAGTTCGTTTTCTTTTTGCCATTATTCAGACCTCTCAATACGTATTAAGCTTTTTAACATTAACTACCGCTCAACGGCGGATTAAGTTCTTGCTTGAAGTAAGATTTATGCTTTATCCAGACAAAGCCATTAGCTTTAGAGATCACTGCTACATCTATGGGACCTCCAACAGTTTCAACTTCCTTAACAGACATTCTTCTTTTGAAAGCAACAAGCCTTACAAGACTTTCGGCCATCTCAGCAAGTTCCTGTTCGGGCAAGTATGATACAGCATTCATGATTGGCTGAATATGTTCTTCGTTCATGTATTGTGTCAGTCTTTCTCGATACTTGTCCAACATGCCTTTTTTAAATTCTTCGAATTTTGATATGATAGACTTTAGTTTTGCCTTGCCCAGGCCTTTGATTTCTGGAATATCAGGGAGTATCTTTGTTACTCCTTTAAGCAAGTATTCCGGACCTTTAAAAATAAAAGCATGGTATTTGGGATGTGTTCCCTCCATAAATACTCTGACCATATCTTCCTGGGCAAAGGGAATAATACAGGCATCATTACCCGGGGAAGTATTGCCTTCCTTCCCCGCTCTGTATTTGGCTTTACCATTAACGATGCCTTCAATCTCAAGACTCTTAACATTAGGAAATATCTCGTCATCTCCGAATCCGGCCATAACAAACCCAGAAAAATCTTCTTTTCGAAAAACGTTTCTTGAGAATAAATAACCGCTGATTTTCTTCAAGGAGCTATTCGCGGTTGGACTTATAGGAAGCTTTTCAAAGACCTCAGTCTTTACTCTCATAATAGTAGAAGCATGTTTCGTAAGTATTTTGCTGACCCATGAAGCTGAAACATTTTGTAATTTATCTTGCTTTTCTAAAAGATGTAAGTGTTTAGCGATCACACTCCCGACTATTTCCTTGGTTTTTGCCGTTGTTATCTTCTTCTTTTTAATATATGATTCAACCTCCTTAAGAATTTCTTTGTTAATCTGGGTGTAATAAATAAGTAAACTTTCTCGGAAAAAGCTTGTCCGAACTTTATCTGGAAAAACATTCTTTGCACGTTCGATAAAATTAATTAGATCGTCCAAATAATCTACCAGCTTTCCGAATCTGTCTTTGCCGAGTTTTTTCCGATACATTTCTATGACTGTCTCCCAGGGAACGCCGAGAATGTTGGGCTTTCCATAAATCATTATTCCAACCGGGTGTTCCTCGGAAAGAGCGAATAGTTTGTTCATCATATATATTTTGTGTACTGGCTCCATCTCTAATGTAGCAGCACTGTCGGCAGCGAGAGCAATAGCAGACTTGTTCATTACAGCTACTTCACACGTCATACCTCAAGCCTTTCAAGATTCCAATTGATTGATGTCTTTTCACCCTCCTGGTGAGGCATTTTGGCCGCTACAACCACCGCATATTATACCTCAATAAAAAATTTTGTCAACAATATTTTTACAAAGAAGTTAGCCGAGTAGTGTTGGGACTTTTGTTATTGGCGCCTGCTCTGTTGACAATACCACATGGATCAGTATATAGTATCCTCTGAATAATAAGTCAATCTTAAATTAAAGAAAATTTTTAAGACCAAAATTATGGGATCCGCTTATACTGAAAGTTTGAACAAGCTAATCGAGGAGTTTGAAAGGCTGCCGGGTATTGGGCCTAAAAGTGCCCAACGGCTGGCTTTTTATGTACTAAAGGCCAAGCCAGATGAAGCTATGGCGCTTGCCGAGGCAATACGGGATGTGAAGAACAAGATTAAACACTGCCAAATCTGCTACAATCTCTCGGAACAACCAATTTGCCAAATTTGTTCCGACCAGCAACGGGATAAAAGCTTGATATGTATTGTGGAGCAGTCAAAAGATATCATAAATCTTGAGAAAACGGGAGCCTGCAAGTGGGTCTATCATGTCCTTGGCGGTCATATTGCACCGCTTGAAGGAATCGAGCCGGGCGATTTGACTATCGAGCAGCTCCTTGAGAGAGTGCGCGAAGGTGATGTAAAAGAGGTAATAATGGCGACCAATCCTAATATGGCCGGCGACGGCACAGCACTTTACATAAGCTCACTGCTTAGAGCCACCGGCGTGAAGATTACCCGGCTGGCAAGGGGTCTTCCTACCGGCAGTACTATCGAATATGCGAGCGGCAAAATGCTTACCGATGCTATAATCGGCAGACGGGAATTAGAGTAATTTTTTTCCTCTGTTTTTAAAGTTTCTCAATTACCTCTCAAATATTGACGAAATTCTCCTGTGCGTTTATGATATAATAATAAAGACAGGAGTAACGAGTTAAAATAAAAAATCTTTTCGGGTGTTTCTATGAAGCTGGAGTTGAGAGGACAGATGCGGATGGAGCAGAGAATGAGACTCGCTCCGCATATGATTCAATCGATGGAGATTCTCCAGCTTCCAATCCTTGCCCTTCAGGAAAGAATAGAGCAGGAGCTTAACAGCAATCCTGTCCTGGAAATGGCTGAGCCGGTAAATCCCGAAGATACCGACTCTGCTGAACAACAGTCTCAGGAAGATATAAACGAAAAAGATTTAGTTGTTGACACAGACAATAATAAAGTTGGAGATTTCGAACGCCTTGAGAGTCTGAGTGATGGCTTCAAAGACTATATGGACGAGGCGGGTCCTTTCCGGACGCGGATTTATAGTGACGAGCCGGACAAAAAACTTGAGGCGATAAAAAATACCGCTGCCCCCCCTCAGTCACTGCACGAACATTTGGCAGAGCAGTGGCGAATGGTGGATGCCGAGCCGGCCGTGAAAAAAGCCGGCGATATGATTATAGATTATATCGACGACAGGGGGTATCTGACCGTAAGATTGGAACAGTTGCACAACAAGGACAGGGGTGATTTCACAATCGTAGATTTGAAGGAAGCGCTGGAGCTTGTGCAGAAATTAGAACCTGCAGGTGTCGGTGCACGGGACCTGAGGGAGTGCCTGCTTATCCAGATGCACCAAAGCGGCGAAGATATGAGCTTTGAATCTCGTCTGATTGCCAAGCATATGGATGAGCTGCTTGCGAATCGTTTGCCTGATATCGCGAAAAAAATGAATTGCGGCATCGACGCAATCAACCGGGCAATCGCGCGTCTGAGTAAACTTGACACCTCGCCCGGCTTGCAGGTCGGGCGGGACCGGAACCATCCCATTACTCCCGATGTGATAGTGGAATCATCGGATAATTCGGGCCAGTATTCCGTGCGGTTGGCTGATTATGATTTGCCGCGATTGAGGGTAAATGACTACTATGCGAAAATGGCAAAAGACACCGTGGTTAGTGAAACAACGAGAAAGTTTTTGCAGAACAATCTGCGCTCCGCCCAGTGGATTATAGATGCGATAGAGCAGCGAAAAAATACATTGCTGAGGGTGACGAAGGCGGTAGTCAAATATCAGAGCGATTTTTTCGAAAAGGGGCAACTGTATCTTCGACCGCTGCCGATGTCAAAAGTTGCAAAGGATGTTGGTGTTCATCTGGCCACTGTTTCCAGGGCCGTCGCCGGCAAATATATCCAGTGCCCCTGGGGGATATTGCCTCTGCGGAAATTCTTTAGCGGCGGCACCGAAGATATTAACGGCGCAGGTTTAAGCTGGGAAGCCATAAGGGCCAAACTACAGCAGATTATCGACGCCGAGGACAAAAACAAGCCCTTAAATGACGAGCAGATACGCAAGAAATTGGCGGAATTCGGCATTAACAAATTAGCCAGACGCACGGTTGCAAAGTACCGCAAGCTGCTAAACATACCTTCAGCAAGGTTCAGGAAAAAATATTAACTTCGCTGACAGCACTTGAGAGATTTCATTTCCAACCAAACTGACCGGTTTTGAGCCAAATTTTGGCGTAAGAGCTTCATCGGCAAGAGCATAACACAGCCTGTAATTCCTGTGAAAGCAGGAATCCAAAACTGTGGCGATAGTATGGATTCCCGCTTGCGCGGGAATGACACAGAGAATAGGTCAGTTTGAATTCCCAAAAAATATTTGACTTTGTTTGAACTAAATGTTATAATGTGAGTATATAATCACATAGTAACTTAGTTGAGGGCTTGAGATGTTAAGTAAGAGAAAACAATTGTTGTTTGAAAAGCAGGCGGAAATCGCAAAGGCAATCGCCCATCCCTTGAGAATAGCGGTCGTGAATTTTCTAAAGGACGGCGAGCAATGTGTCTGTGACATTGCCCAGCATGTCGGCTCTGAAAGGTCGAATGTTTCACGGCATCTTTCGGTAATGCTTAATGCCGGCTTGTTGGAGTATCGCAAAGAAGGGCTTAAGGTCATTTATAAGCTCAAGACACCTTGTATCCTTGATTTCTTTGCGTGTGTGAGCCGTGTTCTGAAACAACAGGTCAAAGACAACAAACGCCTGCTTGCGGCGCTATAGTTGGACACGTTCGCAGAAAGTCTCGTTAATTGGCTAAGGCCTGGATACTGAAAGGTTTTAAGCAATCTATCAACATCAACGTAATTTTGTTGCGAAAGAACGAAAGCAAATTTGGAGGAACAAAAATGAACCGGAGAAAATTCATGACCAGAACGCTCGCTGCCGGAGCCGCCGTTTCGATTGCTTCAACACCTGCTAATGCCTCGAACGGCAAGCCCGTTAAGATATTAGGCATTTCCTGTAGTCCACGAGAGGGCAAGACTACAGCCACAGCAGTCAAGGCCGCGCTTGACGCCGCCAGGCAAGTTGATTCTCGTATCAAGGTTGAATTGATTGACCTGGGTGGCCTTGAAATATCGGGCTGGTCCGGCGGTGCCAAAACAAGCGAGGGACAACAAATCGCAGACGGATTCGACCTTATCCTGCCTAAGCTCCGCGATCCCAACGTTGGGGGGTGGATTATCGGCTCTCCTGTTTACTTCCGTAGTATGACTGCCCTATGTAAAGTGTTTCTGGAACGTTGTGCCGTCCTGCGTAAGCCCAAACTGCTTCTTGCCGACACGGTCATCGGAGTCTTAGCTGTTGGGGCATTTCGCAACGGGGGGCAGGAATTGGTCATTGAACAGATTCAAACCACTCTGCTCTGCCATGAAATGATGATTGTCGGAGGCAAGCCGGGGGCACATCAGGGCGCAACACTATGGAACGCTTATAAGGATGACATCACAAAGGACGAATTTGGCATGGACACCGCCAGAAAGCTTGGAATTCGCGTTGCGGAGGCGGCACTTCGCCTTGCGCTCAAGAAGGCTTAACTCAGCAATCTAAAGACAGCGAAAAGTTGCTTGAGGCCTTGTAGTTCGAGTGTTTTGCTATGAACCTGAAAACGGATTGGAAAAGACCGACAATTATTATTGCTGTATTTCTTGGATGTTATTATCTTCCTATTGGGACTGCTCGTTTTGATAATGCAATCACCGAATCGCTGCACTTAGTTAAGTGGTATGCCCGAGAGCACGTTTTGCTATGTCTGGTGCCGGCTTTTTTTATCGCCGGCGCCATCTCGGTTTTTGTCAGCCAGGCCTCTGTAATGAAATACCTCGGTGCAAAGACGAATAAGGTTTTAGCCTATGCCGTTGCATCTGTTTCGGGGACTATCCTTGCGGTTTGCTCCTGTACTGTTTTGCCTTTATTTGCCGGCATTTATAAAATGGGGGCGGGGTTGGGTCCTGCTGCTGCGTTTCTTTACTCGGGGCCGGCCATAAATGTTTTGGCGATAATCCTGACGGCAAGAGTTCTCGGACTTGAAATCGGTATAGCTCGCGCAGCCGGAGCGATTGTTTTCAGCGTTGTCATCGGCCTGTTAATGCATCTGATTTATCGCAAAGAAGAGCTGGAAAAAGCCAATAGTCAAATGACTATGCCGGAGCCGGGTGTCAAGCGGCCCCTTTGGCAGAACGCTGTGTACTTCGCTGCTATGGTAGGCATACTGGTTTTCGCAAACTGGGGCAAACCGACCGAGACGACGGGTGTATGGAACGCCATCTATTCGGCAAAATGGATTGTAACAGGAATTTTTGCAGTGATTCTGTTTTTCGTGCTGGCAACGTGGTTCAAAAAGTCTGAGCTTGGTAAGTGGTGTGTTGCTTCGTGGGATTTTGCGAAGCAGATTTTGCCGTTATTGTTTTTTGGTGTAATTATAGCCGGCCTTTTGCTTGGTCGGCCGGGTAACGAAGGCCTCATTCCCTCTACTTGGGTATCGCGTGCGGTTGGCGGCAATTCTCTGCGGGCCAACTTTTTTGCCTCAGTAGCCGGCGCATTTATGTATTTTGCTACTCTTACTGAAGTTCCAATCCTCCAGGGTCTGATGGGTGCGGGTATGGGAAAAGGGCCGGCACTGGCACTGCTTCTGGCGGGCCCGGCCTTGTCTTTGCCGAATATGCTCGTAATCCGCTCGGTTATGGGAACGCAGAAAACAATCGTGTTTGTAAGTTTAGTGGTGATTATGGCCACCATTTCGGGAATGTTCTTCGGTGTGTTTTGGGGATAAATGGGTGGCTTAGAAAAAGATCGAAGATAAAGACAAAACATAAAAAATAATAAGAGAGGAAGTAGTAAAATGCTGGATGCAAATATCAAAGAGCTCATTGCGATAGGGGCTTCGGTATCCGCGAATTGTCAACCCTGTGTCAAGTATCATGTTGGTAAAGCCCGTGAGATGAAAATCGACGAAACAGAAATTCAGCAGGCTGTTAAGGTTGGGCAAATGGTCCGGAAGGGCGCTGCCGGCCAAATGGATGAGCTTCTTAAAGAATTATCAGATTAAACTTTGAGGTGTTTTATTGTGAGTCAGCCGGATGAGAACATCAGAGAAACGGTCCGGGAGGGGTATAGTCAGATAGCACAGGGCGGTTCGGGCTGCTGCGGTTCATCGGCGCCGGAGAAGCTTGCAGAAGGGATAGGTTATTCGGGCGAGGAGCTTGAGCTTTTGCCGGAAGGGGCGAACATGGGGCTATCCTGCGGCAATCCGACCGCTATCGCGAATCTCAAGCCCGGTCAGGTCGTTTTGGACTTAGGGAGCGGCGCCGGGTTCGACGTCTTTATCGCTGCGAAAAAACTCGGCCCGGATGGCAGGGCCATCGGAGTCGATATGACCGCTGAAATGGTAAGCAAGGCAAGGGCGGGCATTCCGAAATTTACAGAAAGGACGGGACTAAACAATGTTGAGTTTCGTCTGGGCGAGATAGAGCATCTTCCCGCAGCGGATGGGAGTGTCGATGTGGTAATCTCGAACTGTGTGATTAATCTTTCGCCGGACAAACAGCAGGTCTGGCGGGAGATTGGCCGGGTGTTAAGGCCGGGCGGCAAGGCGTGTATTTCCGACCTTGCTTTGAAAAAGCCTTTGCCTGAAGAAGTATTAAAGTCGGCCGCGGCGCTGGTTAGCTGTGTAGCCGGTGCGGTGCTGATCGATGAGACGATAACGATGGCAAAACAGGCGGGCCTGAAGGATGTTGAGGTTACTGAAAAAACATACAACATCGATGTGATGGTCGATTGCAACGACCCGATTTACAAGCAGGTGATGGAATACCTGCCGGAAGGAACGAAAATCAGCGATTATGTTGTTAGTATTGACATCACGGCATTTAAGAAATAGCCGGTAAGCAGAGAGAAATCGTATATGACAAATGACGATTCGATTCAGAAGCAAGGCAAGGGCCTGAACATCTTTGAAAAGTATCTGACCATCTGGGTGGGGCTTTGTATTGTAGGCGGAATCGTTTTGGGCAAGGTTGCTCCGGCAGTCGCCACCTACTTCGATAGTCTGGCAATTTATGTCAACAAGGCCCCGGTGGTTTCAATTCCGATAGCGGTGTGCCTGTTTTTTATGATGTACCCTATAATGGTCAAGATTGATTTTGCGGAGGTGCTCAAGGCCGGAAAAAGTATTCGGCCTGTAGGCTTGACCCTCTTTGTTAATTGGGCAATCAAACCGTTTACTATGTATGCGATATCGGTGTTTTTTCTTGGCACGGTGTTCTACGGTTTAATAGGCCCGGATGCTGTTGACCAGGTAAAGATGCCTTTCGGTCTTGATTTACCCGTTGGTGCTGCATACGGGGCCGGAACAGTTATTGAGGTTGAAGGCATTAAGATGCTCCAGGTTCCCCTTTGGAGAAGCTACCTTGCCGGTTGTATTCTTCTTGGGATAGCCCCGTGCACGGCCATGGTTCTTGTCTGGGGGTATCTGGCCAAAGGAAACGATGGGCATACGCTGGTAATGGTGGCAATTAACTCTCTAACCATGCTCTTGCTCTATGGCCCATTAGGTGGATTTTTACTTGGCGTAGGCAGACTTCCCGTTCCCTGGCAGGCATTATTGTTGTCGATTGCCATCTATGTTGCGCTGCCGTTAGTTGCCGGTTACTTGTCCCGGAAGTGGATTATTGCTGCCAAGGGTGAAGATTGGTTCAAGGAAAAATTTCTGAATTTTCTGACGCCGGTGACGATAATCGCATTGCTTTTAACCCTGGTTTTGTTGTTTTCGTTTAAAGGAGAGGTTATTCTTTCCAACCCATTGACGATTCTCTGGATTGCGATACCCTTGTTTATTCAGACCAACCTTATCTTCTGGCTTGGCTATGGGCTGGCAAGGATTTTGAAACTCGAATACCGCGATGCAGCACCATCTGCAATGATAGGAGCATCTAATCACTTCGAGGTTGCAATAGCGACGTCAACAATGCTGTTCGGCCTGTCTTCAGGGGCTGCTTTAGCAACCGTCGTCGGGGTGCTTATTGAGGTCCCGGTAATGTTGATGCTGGTGCGAATATGCCTTCGGACACAAAAATGGTTTGGAAATGTTCAGTGTGAAAACGTTTGATGTAAAAGAGTTTTGTCGGGAATGTTTTTCCAAAGGATATAACGATGAAAAAGATACAGATTCTCGGTACGGGATGTCCCAAGTGTAAGAAGTTGGCGGAAAATGTGGAGGCCGCCGCCAAAGAAATTAGAATCGAGTTTGAAATAGAGAAGGTTACGGGCATCAATGAAATTATGAAGTTCGGCGTGATGGTGACTCCGGCCCTGGCGGTGGACGGCGATGTTAAGGCGGTCGGCAAAGTGCTATCACCAAGTGAAATTAAGGAACTGTTTGAATAGTGCATGGTTGTTTGAAAACAATATTCATTACTATGAGGAGTGTAATTGTGAGTGATACAAATTCCTATGAAGGTGATAATGGTGTCATAGAAAGCGAGAGTGGCTATGTTATTTAAGCTGATGCAAAGTGCTTTTATTGCACTGGTTCTTGTGTGCTGTGGTTGTCAGGAACGCGAAGCCGGCACCTCCTCTGATTTACATAGAGGGCAAAATGGCAATAACGGCAAACCGACAATTATGGTATATTACTTTCACAGGACAGCCCGATGCCCAACCTGCATTACTATTGAGTTAAATGCGCATCAAGTCATACAAGACCATTTCCAGAAGCAGATCGCAGATGGCAGACTGATGTGGATGCCGATTAACCTGGACGAACCTGGCGGTGAGGAATTTGAAAAGGAGTTCGACATTACCATCAGCACTCTCGTAGCGGCAAAGATAGTGGGTGACGGTCGCATCGAATATACAAAGCTTGACAAGGTGTGGACGCTTCTGAGGGACCAGGAAGGATTTTCCAAATATGTGAGGGATGAAATAAACGGATTTCTGAATGAGAATTGAGGAATTTAAATTACTCTGCGGCGTGGTCTGAACAGTTAATCCGTTGTGAGTGATTCTGGCCGGAATTCGGGTATGTGTTTAGCCTCATTTGTTTTCTTGGTGGCACGGCCATCTTGGCCGTGTTTTCACGGGCTGGAAGCCCGTGCCACGTAAGGAAACTACTGATTGAGTTGTCTGGCTAAACACATACGAATTCGGTTGCAGACAGGCCGGATAGGGGCAATATTTAGAAAGGCAGGTGTTTGGCGTATGGATAAAGCAGGGAAAATATTAATTGTTATAGGTCTGATTGCCGCTGTGGCTGTTGTGATTATTATTAAGCAGCAACACAAGGCAAATTCCGGAGCAGTTGTCGATGAGGGGCCTGTTAAAGTTGCTGCGGTTCCCAAGGCCGAGGGGCCGGAGGCCGCCAGGGTCGAGGCGCCAAAAGGTTTGCCGCGTCTGGTGGATCTGGGTGCAGATAAGTGCATCCCGTGCAAAATTATGGCCCCTATACTTGAAGAATTAAAGAGCGAATATGAGGGCACGCTAAAAGTAGAGTTTATTGATGTCTGGAAAAACCCTGATGAGGCACCTAAATATGGCATTAAGCTTATACCAACACAAATATTCTACGATGCTTCGGGCAAAGAGCTGTTCAGGCACGAAGGCTTCTTCTCCAGGGAGGACATTCTCTCAAAATGGAAAGAGTTTGGTGTTGACCTGTCCGTTAGTGTGCCTTCCTTTGAGAGACTGGTACCTGCTCAAGTCGATAATAGAGACAAGGACAAAATCTGCTATATGTGTGACGGTGACATCGAGCCGAAGACGCTTGTGTCCGTTGAAACCGAAAAAGGGCCGGTTCGGCTCTGCAGTCCGCATTGCTATTTCATTATGTATTCGTGCCTGACAGAGGACAAGACGGATTTTGAGAAGAAGGTTACTGTTACCGATTGGGCATCAGCCCAACGGGTCGCCCTTATGGATGCAGTTTATCTATACGGTGTTAATGTAGAAAACGGCCGGCCTTGGATACGAGCTTTTGCCGGTAATCAAGCAGCCGGCACTGAGCAGCAAAGCGGCGGTGGTAGTATTGTAGGATGGCAGCTCCTCCAGCGCGAGGAGCTGGCTACTCGTTGTGGTTTTTGTGATCGGGCGGTATATCCGGAAGATGCGGTGGTCGTCCGGGCCGGTGGAGTAAGTACCTGGGGTTGCTGTTCTCACTGCGCGTTGGGGGTGGCGGCGCGGACGGGGCTTGACATTGAGGTTCATGAGCGTGACCGACTGACCGGTCAGGAGATTGTTGTCAGGACTTTGGACGGCAAGGTGGCCTCGCTGGAACCGGCGGCAGCCGTTGCCTGGTTTGGCCGGCGTCAGAAGGCCGACGGCACCTGGGGCTCTGCCGGCTGCTTTCACCAGGGATTTTTTGTCGCTTTAGAGAACCTCAAGAAATGGCTCGAGCAGAACCCTTACGAAACAGGTAAGCTGATCAGCATTAGTCAGGCCCTCGCAAACAAAATGAAACTGTCGCCTCAGCAAATCCAGAAGGCCTGCAAGATCGGCGAATGTGTCCCGAAATGACATTTTCTGGCTGAGCTGCTGTTTTCTATTCGCGGAGTCGAATAACAATGGAGCGATTCGGCATTATAACAGTTGTGTATCTTTCTTTATTGACACTGGGGGTCGAATAGCGGATGGAAAAACTTTTTACAACGCTGACACACGCGGTTGAGGGGACGCCCGCAATAGCTCTGACTGCCGCTTTTGTTTGGGGTATTCTGAGCATACTGCTCAGTCCGTGTCACTTGGCCAGTATTCCTTTAATAGTGGGCTTCATTGACGAGCAGGGTCGTATTTCAACCAAACGAGCCTTTATCATATCGACACTTTTTGCAGTGGGCATTTTAATTACGATAGGTGCTATAGGGGCTGTTACCGCTGCTGTCGGTAGAATGATGGGAGACCTCGGCAGGTACGGCAACTACTTTGTTGCTCTGGTATTCTTTGCTGTCGGTCTGCATCTTTTGGGTGTAATACCTATGCCCTGGAGCGGGCCGGGCCAGGTTGCGATGAAGCGAAAGGGAATGCTCGCAGCGTTTATTCTGGGGCTGGTGTTCGGCATCGCTCTGGGGCCCTGCACTTTTGCATATATGGCGCCTATGCTGGGGGTTACGTTCAAATTAGCTGCAACGAATCTCTTCTACGGGGTATTCTTGCTTGTAGTTTATGGTCTGGGACATTGTTCGGTCATCGTTCTGGCCGGTACCTGCACAGAACTGGTGCAGCGGTATATGAACTGGAACGAGAAATCCAAAGGGGCAATAATTCTTAAGAAAATCTGCGGTATCCTTGTTCTTGTAGGCGGTCTTTACCTGATTTTCATTGCCAGTTAGATTGTATCCCACCGTGCTGCATATTCATTGTTGACATTTCGAGTTGGGCGGGTGTATAGTAGCAAATAACGGATAGTGGATAGCGGATGCAAAGAAAAAACTATCCGCTATATGCTAAACGCTATAGGAGTCAACAAAATGGACCCTGCGATTTTCAAGGCATACGATATAAGGGGCATTTATCCCGACCAGATCGACGAAGAAGGTGCGTGGAAGATTGGCTGTGCCACGGCCCAGTTTTTGCGGTCGCTGCTTAGAGGTTATGAGCGGGGCCAGGCTAATGCTCAGTCGCTGTGTGTCGGTCGCGATATGAGGACGCATAGCGAGGCGATAGCCAAGGCCCTTATTAAAGGGATGAATGCCGCCGGTGCAAACGTGGTTGATATAGGAATGGTTGATACGCCGCAGATGTATTTTGCAATCAATCATCTTGGCACCTGCGGCGGCGTGCAGGTTACCGCTTCGCATAATCCGGCCAAGTATAACGGCTTTAAGATATCCGGCCTGGGCGCCAAGCCCGTTGGCGTCGATACCGGCTTAAAGGACATAAAACATATCGCAATGGCTTTACTTCATACAAAGGCCAAAGTTACCGGCTCTGTGCAGAAATATGACCTGACCGCCGAGTACAGAAATCACGTCCTGAAGTTTCTCAGGCCAAATATAAAAAGGATGAAGATTGCCGTTGACGCTTTTAATGGAATGGCAGGCAAGACTGTCCCGGCCATTTTTAGCAACCTGCCGGTAGAAATCGTTGCTCTTAACTTCGAGCACACAGGCAAATTCAAACATGAGCCGAATCCTCTGGTTGAAAAATATCTGGCTGAGGTAAAAAAAGCGGTAAAGAAAAAGGGCTGTGATTTCGGGGTCTGCTTCGACGGTGACGCTGACAGGTTGATGATGGTCGATGAAAAAGGTGATACTATCGGCTGCGATTTGATGACGGCCCTGATGGTGCCGTATTTTTTAGAGAAAAAGCCGAAGTCAGCGGTAGTTTACGATTTGCGCAGCAGTAGAGTTGTTATGGAAGAAATCATCAAGTACGGCGGCACACCTCGAAGGGAAAGGGTCGGACATGCTTTTATGAAAAAGGCCATGCGCGATTCACGCGCCATATTCGGCGGCGAACTTTCCGGACACTTCTATTATTCAGACAACTACTATGCCGATTCGGGAATGATTACCTTAGTGCACGTGATGAATATCGTCAGTAAAGCCGGCGTCCCAATGAGCGAGCTAATCGAGCCGTTGCGAAGATACTCCAGCAGCGGCGAAATAAACTTCGAGGTAGAGGATAAGCAGGCCAAAATGGATGAGCTTGCAAGAAGATACAGCGACGGCCGAATCGACCACCTGGATGGCGTTACTATCGGATATAAGGACTGGTGGTTTAATTGTCGGCCGAGCAACACTGAACCGCTGCTGCGATTAAATGTAGAGGCTTCAAGCAAAGAGCTCCTTGACGAGAAATTAGCCGAAATTGCCGAACATCTCGGTGAGCCGGTGTGATTTATCCGCATCGCCATTTGCGAGTGAATTCCTGCGACTGATTCCAGGTGAGTAACAACCTTTTGCCGGGTCCCCGCAAGGCGGGAACCCGGCAATAACGAGGGGAACAACAATGAAAGTTTATACAAAAACATTTCAAACGCCAAATGGCCTGGTTGAAGGAGTGCAGACCAAATGGGCCGGATTCAATATTCTGTTGGTCACCGGCTCTAAAGGTTTTTTGGCTTGTCCTGCCATTGACGTCGAGGCCTGCCAGCGTTACGGCGTCGCCGCAGCGATAGTGGAAAGCACGCCGGACAATCCGATAGGCACGCTGGAACGTTTCCCGAACCGGAACATCACGAAAGCAAACGCAAAAGCCCGGACCCTGGGTATCAAAGAAGGTATGACAGTCAGCGATGCCTTTGCCCTTATTGCATAATGCTAAAAATATATAAAAACAGGAGATGATTATGGAAAGAAACCAGCTTTCTCGTCGCCGATTTATAGCCGGTGTCGGCGCTGCTGTCGGCACGGCCGTAACCACCGGCGGCATCACAGTCGCTCAGGGTGCGAGTAAAACATCCTCCAAGCGCACAGTGCTGTTTAGCTATTGTTTCAATACCAGCACTATTCGCGGACAAAAACTCAGTTTGGACAAGGAAATCGAGATTACTGCAAAAGCAGGCTACGACTCTATTGAGCCGTGGGTCAGCAAAATCAATGAGTATGTCAATAATGGCGGCAGCCTCAGGGACATACGCAAGCGCATCAGCGACCTCGGACTGACTGTCGAAAGCGCCATTGCCTTTTCCCGCTGGATTGTGGACGACGATGCCGAGCGTGCCAAAGCTCTGGAACAAAGCAAACGAGATATGGACGCATTGGCCCAGATTGGCGGCAAGCGCATCGCGGCGCCGCCGGCCGGTGCCACCAGAACTGCAGGGCTCGACCTTATGAAGGCGGCCGAGCGGTACCGGGTGCTCTTGGAACTTGGCGACGAAATGGGCGTCGTGCCGCAGGTCGAGGTATGGGGTTCTTCAAAGAACCTGCACCGATTGGGCCAGTCGATGTTCGTAGTGATTGAAAGCGGCCACCCCAAGGCCTGTCTGCTGCCGGATGTCTATCATATCTACAAGGGCGGCTCTGACTTCAACGGTCTGAAACTGCTCAGCCCCAGCGCCATCCAGGTCTTTCATTTGAATGACTATCCTGCCGAGCCGCCGCGCGAGACGATAGGCGACCGTGACCGTGTCTTTCCCGGTGACGGCATAGCACCACTAACTCAGATTCTGCGAGACCTGTACGCCAACGGCAACCGGGCGGTACTTTCGCTGGAGCTGTTCAACCCGACCTACTGGAAGCAGGACCCGCTGACGGTAGCTAAAGCCGGCCTTGCTAAAATGAAGGCCGTTGTAAACAAGGCATTAGGTCTAAGCTATAGTCTTGCAGCTAATCCGCCGGGCAAGCAACCTTACGATGCCAGGACAGGGAAAACTGATTCGCTGACAGCCGCAGAAAAACAAACCAAACCGGGCGCTAAATCGGCGGTGGCCGAATACAAATATATTGCGTCAAAGAACAGTAAGATCTTCCACAAACCCGACTGTAGCTGGGCAAAGAGAATCAAGCCGGAAAACCTCGTAGGTTACAATAGCAAAGAAGAAGCAATAAATGCCGGCAAAAGACCCTGTAAGCAGTGCAAACCATAGATGAGACTTTAGTTTATAACCTGTAAAGTAAGGCAGAGGGAAGCGTATTTTTGTGCTGCACGCTCGAAAAATGTTGTTGATGTAGTAGCGAAGACCTGACTAACGACGGCATAATAAGAGCCGAGTAGAAACAGGAATCTTCAAGGGCGTTTTATGGATTTGGTTACAATCATAGTAATAGCCGTTGGACTGGCAATAGATGCCTTTGCAGTCTCTATTGTTAGCGGCAGTGCATACAAGCAGTTACACGTAAAGCACGCCTTGCGAATAGCTGTTTTCTTCGGTGGCTTTCAGGCGTTTATGCCGTTGATAGGTTCTTTGGCGGGCTTGAGTGTAAAAAAATACATAGCAAATTATGACCATTGGGTCGCCTTTGGCCTTTTAAGTGCCGTCGGGGGCAAAATGATTTATGAGTCATTCAGGATTAAATCGGTCAGGGGAAATTTTGACCCATCGAACATCTTTGTTTTGCTGGTTCTGTCCATTGCGACCAGTATCGATGCCCTGGCGATTGGTGTTACGCTTTCATTTATCACCAGCTCCATTTTTACCGCGGTGATAATCATAGGGCTGGTAACCTTTGTGTTGTCATATCTTGGCGTTTGCATCGGCAAAAAATTCGGACATTTTTTCGAAAACAAAATTGAAGCTATTGGAGGCCTGGTACTTATTGGTCTTGGTATAAAAATACTGTTCGAGCATTTGCTTTTCTAAGCAGCTCTTGCAGCCGGGTGAAGAAACAATATAATGGGTGCTGTTTGATTGCAGGTAGTAAATTTTTATGGATTCTAAAGTATATTTTATTAAAGCTTCGGTTAAAGACGGCGAGAAGGTGATTTCCAAGAAGGCTCGCAAATTGTTTAAGACCGGCAATTTTGCAGGATGCTTCAAGGAAAATGATTTCACGGCGGTTAAGGTTCATGTTGGAGAGGAAGGTAACAATACACATATACCTGCTCCGTGCATCAAGGGACTGGTGGATGAGCTGCTTGCATTGAAAACAAAGCCATTTGTAACCGATACCACTACTTTATATGTCGGGCAAAGACACAATGCAATCGACCATAATGTTTTAGCTGCCAAGCACGGTTTTGGTTCGGAAGGTTTAGGGATACCATTTATTGTGCCGGATGGTTTGTTTGGAACAAATGAGATACCGGTCGAGATCAACGGCGAAATAAATAAAAAAGTTTTTATCGCATCAGGTATAGTCAAATGCCAGTCGATTCTTTCAGTGGCTCATTTTACAGGCCATCCTGCAGCGTGTGCGGCAGGTACGCTGAAAACGTTAGGAATGGGTTGTGCAAGCAAAAAGGGCAAGTTGAAACAGCACGCCGCTCTTAAGCTCAATATCAGCGGCGACTGTACACGCTGCGGGGTATGTGTTGAGCATTGCCCGGCCGATGCAATTACGCTTGACGATGTCAAGGCGCATATCGACCAGGACAAGTGCATCGGCTGTGCAGAGTGTATGGCGGTGTGCAGATTTGGTGCCGTCAGATGCAATTGGGGCCAGGAAGGTGAAATATTGCAAAAAAGCATCGCCGAACACGCACTGGGCGCACTGAGGGGCAAAGAGAACAAGGCCGCATTTTTCAATTTTTTACTGTCGGTTACCAAAGATTGTGATTGTTTTAGCGCGCCGAATATGCGTACAATAGTTGATGATATCGGCATAGCCGCCTCGGGAGACCCCGTGGCTGTCGATAAGGCGACGCTGGATTTGGTGGAAAATAAAGCAGGCCGGAAACTGGCCGAGCTGTTGGAGAACGACAAGCTCGACCCGCGTTACCAGATTGAACACGCTGAACGCGTCGGCCTGGGAAGCAGTAGTTACGAGCTTATAGAAATTGATTAGCGATTGAAAAATTTGAGGATTCAGTATGTCTCTGGGGCAAATAATAAGAAAAAAACGTGAGCAGTTAAATCTGACTCTGGACGAGGTCAGTAATCGCATTGGTTTTTCCAAGCCGTACCTTTCTACTATTGAGACGGGCAAGGTAAAAAATCCGCCCAGTGATGAGCTGCTTACCAGGCTTGAGAAGATACTTGAGTTTGAGCCGGGTCTGCTGCTGCACATTGCTCATTTAGAAGGTCTTCCCACCGATGTTCGTCAGGAATATGAATCCGCTGAGGCTGAAAGTCAGAAATGGCGGCAGATTGTTAAAAACATTATTGATAAAAAAACTAATACGAGCCGGCTCAGCGAGCTTCTTGCCCAAAGTGACTTGAACGTCGAGCAGGACAAGCTGCCTCTGGCAGCCGGTCGATTAGTGCCCGTGATAAACAAAGTTTCAGCCGGCTACCCGAGTGATTTCAATGACCTGGACTATCCTGTGGGCATAGCCGACGATTATATTCGCTGTCCGGACATGCACGACCCGAACGCCTTTGCGGTCCGGGTTGTCGGCGATTCGATGGAGCCGAAATTCCGTGAGGGTGATATAGTGATATTCTCACCCGCAGCCGAGGTGCATAATGGGGATGACTGCTTTGTCCGTTTTGCAATGCCGCACGAGACGACCTTTAAGAGGGCGTTCTTCGAGTCGGATAACAAAATTCGCCTTCAGCCGAGAAACGAAAAATATTCCCCTACTATCGTTGACGGCAAACGCATCAACGGCCTGTACCGAGCAGTAGTAAAGCACGAAAAACTGTAATTGTTTTGAAGGTTTAGCCGTCGCCGGCACGGCGACTTTCTTTAAGAAGCGTCGCCGTGCCGGCGACAGCTAAACGGGTAAGGGAGTGATGAAATCCCAGGATTGGGGGTGGAGGCCGGCGGAGGTTGTGTTGGCCTGGATGTAGTTGGCCGCCGCCAAAAGTGCTTCAGGGTCTGTAATAAAAACCTTCCAACAACCACGAGACCAAGGAGTTTGTTTCAGTCTCAAAGCCCGTGTTGCGCTACCTTTGAGCTGATTAACAAGGTACTCGATTCTGTACTTTGAGCGAAGGACAAGCACGTGGACATGGTCATTCATTATTGCACAAGCTGGAATTTTGATATCCAGCCGCTGAACAACTTTTTTGAAACCGGCAGCAATGATTGGGCGGATATTGTCATCAATGAAAAATGGTGAGCGGGTAAGGCGTGGTGTTGCTGCAGTCCAAAATCTTATTAACAGGTTTTTAGCCGGCACCGGGTTCTGCCGACCGTATTTAATCCTGCCTAACGCTCGGAGTTAATCTTTGTAAATTTCTTTAGAGTATGAACCTCTGGGGTCATTTGGCAGCCAAGTACCGTATGTAGTAAAGATGGCGTGGTAAGCAATGACCATAATCAATCTCTTTATTGTTTAGCAGTAGCCGGCACGGCTACTTACAATGAAGTAATATCAAAATCGTTTCCATTAATACAAAACCCAAAATGTCGTCGTTCCGACGACGGCTAAACAGTTTTATTGTTTTTGGCCGGCGACGGCTAAAACCAAGGCGAAGACTTTTGAAGCGCCGGCTTGTTTCAAAGTCTTTGCACACTCATTTAGTGTCGCACCGGTTGTTTTGATATCATCGACAAGACAAATCCTTCGCTCAGTAAAATTATGTCCATAACGCACGGCAAAGGCGCCGGCAACATTCTTGGTACGCTTAGCCGGACTTGGCATTGTTACTTGTGACTTTGTTCGGCGGATTCGGACAAGATCGGTGCTGATTTTAGCTGTGGAGTGCTTTAATTTTTTAGCTAAAACCTGCGATTGATTGTAGCCGCGAATCAATCGCCTCGACCAGTGCAGCGGAACGGGAACGAAAAGTTCTATATCATTATCAAAGCTGCTTCCCTGCAAAGCGGAATTGGCCAAAAATCCTACCGCCGAGTCCAGTTCCGTCCGTCCGTTTTTGAAGGCTAATATCATTTTTTGCAGGGCCTGGCTATAAACTCCGCTGCGAGCTATCCGGTCAAAGCGAAATTCTTTGCCCTGGCAATCGGGGCAGGCACCTTCCAGCAGTGCAAATTTACTGGCATCCCGTCCACAGCGCCGGCAGTAATCAGCGCCCGCACAGGCGTGAAGCTGGTCCCAGCAATCTTGGCACAGGTTCTCATCAGTTTCACTGATGTTTTCGCGGCAATTAATACATACCGCAGGCCAAAGGAGTTGGTTTAAGCTCTGCAGAGCAAAGTTAAAAGCTCGTTTTGGCTTTGTTGTATTCACGCCGGCAATTATATAGACAGTAACTCAGATTAACCACTCAGAAACTATGAAAGTCGGCCTGCAAATGGCTAAACTTAGCGAATACCGCCTTATTATAAGCAAAAGTGGTTATATATTCAGCAATACTGATGTAAAAACGCTTTTTAAAAGATAACAATATAAAGCTAAGTTTTTTGTAACCTCTTTATTTACAAGGTCCTATATTTCTTTGCCCAGCTATATCCGTGGTGTTTTTTTGGGTTCCGACTTGACTATCGTGGTTTTGACTGTTATAATTGTTATAGTGAAATTTGTATGGCAAGATCAATAACAACAACCGGAAAGAAACGAAAGAAAAAAACCTCCAACAAGGTCGCCAGGGTCAAGAGCAAAAAGGCTTTTAGGAGCTATCAGCAGGCCATTGACTACCTGTTTGCGAGGACGGACTACGAAAAGCAGGAGCGTCTGCGCTATAACGTTACAACGTTCAACCTCAACAGGATGCAAAAACTGCTGTCGTTATTGGGCAATCCCCACAAAAAAATTCATACAGTCCATATAGGCGGCACAAAAGGAAAGGGTTCAACAGCCACGATGTTAGCCAGGATGCTCGAAGCGAACGGCTATAACGTCGGACTATACACATCGCCCCACGTGGTACACCTGCACGAGCGGATAACGGTCAATGCAAAAATGATTAGCGACTCGGAAATGTGCGGCTTACTGAACCGCGTTTATACTCCGGTTGAGAATATATCAAAGACCGACCCTCCCACTTTCTTCGAGATTATGACGGCTTTGGCGTTTATGTACTTTCTCGATAAGGCGGTTGATATTGCTGTGATTGAAACCGGTTTGGGCGGCAGACTCGACAGCACAAACGTTATTCGGCCCAAAGTCATCGGTATAACCAGTTTGAGTATTGACCATCAGCACCTGCTTGGGGACACTATTGACAGCATCGCAAAAGAGAAAGCGGGAATTTTCAAGCGTGGTGTGCCGGCTATTACCGTTCAGCAGGAACCGTCGGCGATGCGTGTCCTAAAATCACAGGCTAACGCTGTCAAGGCGCCTTTGAGCGTAACCGGCAACGATATTGATTTTTCGCATCGTTTTGAAACATCGCGAGAGCATGGCCCGCACACGAGAATCTGCCTGACAACCCCGACGAGTAAATTTGAACATCTGCGGGTGCCGCTGCACGGCAAACATCAGGCAATCAACTGCGGCCTGGCCTTGGCTATGCTGGATAAACTCAAATC